>JBGOWC010000164.1:0-5345 GCA_041478415.1 Terriglobia bacterium | reverse complement strand
TCTTCGAGCGACGCCTCCGGTTCGAGCAGCCGCTCCACCAGCGATGATCCGCCGCCGGACAGGAGAAAAAGCAACAGCGTTTCTTCGCCGCAGGTTGCGAGCAGCGCAAGAATTTCCTGCGCGGCCGCCAGGCTTGCTGCATTCGGAACCGGGTGGCCAGCCAGGAAATAGCGCATGCCCGCGAGCGGCCGGGGCGGCGCTGCGGGCGCGGCCACGATGCCTTGCGCGGGAAATTCCGGCGCCAGGATGGAGCCGATCCCTTCCACCATCGCGTGCGCGGCCTTGCCCATCGCCACCACGCGCACCGCGCGGAATTGCCGCAGGTCCACGATTTGCTCGCCGCAATGAATTCGCGAGCCATCCCGCTGCAGCTTCCGCCGCATCGTTTCCGAAATATCAATCGCCGCGAGTGTTTCTTGAAAAATACGGCGGGCGAGCTGTTTCAGGTCCGCCATCGAGGTGGGTCACTCAGTCATTCTAGAGCGCGTGACGCATGGTCAGCGCCCCTGCAGCACTTCCGGGTTCAGCATATTCGGCGGGCGCTGTCCCTGAAAGAGCGCCACCACGTTTTCCGCCGCTATGCACGCCATCTTGGTCCGCGTCTCGAGTGACGCCGACGCCAGGTGCGGCGCCAGGACTACGTTCGCCCGCTTCAGCCCCGGATGGATGAACGGTTCGTTTTCATAAACGTCCAGTGCGGCGCCGGCGATTTTTCCACTCTCCAGCGCGTGCACCAGCGCCGCCTCGTCCACCACGGGTCCCCGCGAAGTGTTGATCACGAACGCCGAAGGCTTCATCCGCGCAAACTTCGGCGCGTCCAGCAGCCCCTGCGTTTCGGGGAGCAGCGGCACGTGCACGCTCACGAAATCGCTCTCCGCCAGCAGCGCGTTAAATTCGCGAAACTCGGCGTGCAGCTCCTTTTCCACCGACTCGGCCGGACGCATCGCGTCGTGATAGATCACCTTCATCTGAAACCCCGCGGCGCGCCGCGCCATCGCCCGGCCGATTCGCCCGAAGCCCACGATCCCGAGCGTCTTCCCCCAAACGTCCGTGCCGCAGAGCTGGTCCAGGTCCCAGCCCTTCCAATTGCCCGACCGCGCGAGCTGCTCGCCCTCGCCGATTCGCCGCGCCACCGCCATCATCAGCGTCCATGCAAAATCGGCCGTCGTTTCATCCAGAACACCCGGCGTGTTCGTCGCCACCACGCCGCGCTTCGTGCACGCCGGCACGTCTATGTTGTCAAATCCGACGGCGACGTTTGCCGCGATGCGCAGCTTCGGCGCCGCTCGCAGCAGTTCATCGCTCACGCGCTCGGTCAGCAGGCACACCAGCGCCTCTTTGTCCTTGACCCGCCTGAGCAGTTCTTCGCGGCTGATGCGCTCCGGCTGCGTCCAGTACTCCACTTCGCAGGCGTTGTTCAGAATCTGCCGCGCCGCGTCAAACAGCGGCCGCGTCGAAAACACTTTGGGTCGCGGCATGCTCCTCCTCGCACAGGTTTCGAAAGTGGTGAGGGTAGCACAGGTCTGCGCGCCGCGGCATCCGCCCGGTACGAAATGGAGCCACGCGCTATCCATTGCGCCGCCGGTGCCACTCTCACTATAGTGACGGGTGCACGGCCCTGCGCCGTGCGCTCATGCTTCCCGGGCTCATCCGCGAACTCGAAGCGCTTCTCGGCCAGGACGGAGTCCTCTCCCGGCCCGAGGAACTCGTCCTTTACGAGTACGACGGCTCGGTCGAGCAGGCGCGGCCCAACGTCGTCGTTTTTCCCCGCTCCACCGAAGACGTCTCCCGCATCGTGAAGCTCGCGAATCGCTACGGCGTGCCCATCGTCGGCCGCGGCGCCGGCACCGGTCTTTCCGGCGGCGCGCTCGCGCGTTCCGGCGGCCTGATGCTTGTTTTCGCGCGGATGAATCGCATCCTCGATGTGGACTACCAGAATCTGCGCGCCGTCGTCCAGCCCGGTGTCGTCAATCTCGATCTCACCCGCGCGGTCGAGCACGCCGGCCTCTATTACGCTCCCGATCCTTCGAGTCAGAAATCCTGCACCATTGGCGGAAACGTCTCTGAAAACGCCGGCGGCCCACACACCCTGGCCTACGGCGTCACTACGAATCACGTCCTCGGCCTTGAGTTGGTCCTGCCCGACGGCGAAATCTTTCGCATCGGCGGAAAAACCGCGGACCCGCTCGGCTACGACCTCACCGGCCTCCTTGTCGGCTCCGAAGGCACCATGGCCCTGGTCACCGAGATCACCGTCCGGCTTTCGCGCAAGCCCGAGGACGTGAAAACGCTCCTCGCTGTTTTCACCGCCGTGGATGACGCCACCGAAACCGTCGTGGACATCACCGCGCGCGCCATTACGCCTGCCGCCTGCGAAATGATGGACGGCTGGACGCTCGGAGTGATCGAGGACTACGTCCACGCGGGATACCCGCGGGATTGCGGAGCGGTGCTCCTGTTCGAGCTCGAGGGCCTGGCGGAAGCGGTCGCCGCTCAGATCGAGGGCGTAACGGCAGTTTGCCGGGCTCACCATGCGCGCGAAGTGCGCGTCGCCCGCGATGCCGCGGAGGCCGAGCTTCTCTGGAAAGGGCGGAAGAACGCCTTTGGCGCGATGGGCCGCCTCGCGCCGAGCAGCTACACGCTGGACGGAGTGATTCCGCGCTCGCGCCTGCCGCAGACCCTGCGGCGCGTGGGCGAGATCGGACGAACGAACGGCTTCGACATCGCCAATATCTTTCATGCCGGGGACGGCAACCTTCACCCGATCATCCTCTACGACCCGCGGAACGCGGATCAAACGCGGCGCGCCGTGGCCGCGGCGGAAGAAATTTTGCGCTACTGCGTCGAGCTCGGCGGCGCGCTGACTGGCGAGCATGGCGTCGGCATGGAAAAAAACGAGCTGATGCCGCTTATGTTCTCCGAAGCGGATCTCGACTTGATGCGGCGCATTCGCGACGCCTTCAACCCGAGAGGAAATCTGAATCCTGGAAAAATCTTTCCCATCGGGAAAGGCTGCGGCGAAATTCGCGTGAAGCCGCACCGTCCGGGAGCGGCCCTCCCCCTATGACCGTCTCCGCCACATCCCTCGTCGTTCGCCTCGATGGACTCATCGGCTCCGAGCATGTCCTTACGGGCGTCGCCGAGGGCGAAAATTACGCCGTGGATGGCCTGGCGCCCTCCGTGATCGCCCGGCCTATCTCCGCGGAGCAGGCCGCCGAAGTCGTTCGCTTCGCCGCCGCCGAAAAACTCTCCGTCGTTCCCGTGGGCGCGCGCACCAAGCTGGGCATGGGCATGCCGCCGCATCGCTTCGATATCGCGCTCGATCTCACCCGGCTCGATCAAGTCGCGCACTACGACCCCGGCGACCTGACTCTCAGCGTGGATGCGGGCATGCCTCTCGCGCGCCTTGCGCAAACGCTCGCCGAACACAAACAGTTTCTCCCCCTCGCCGTTCCCTGGTTTGATCACGCCACCGTCGGCGGCACGATCGCCGCCGGTGTGGACTCGCCGCTGCGCCAGTTCTACGGCACGGCGCGCGACTTCGTCCTCGGCGCCGAATTCGTCAACGGCTCGGGCGCACTTGTGAAGAGCGGCGGCCGCGTCGTCAAGAACGTCACCGGCTACGATCTGCACAAACTGCTCATCGGCTCGCTCGGCACTCTCGCCGCAATCACCCGCGTCAATTTCCGTACCTTTCCCTCGCCGCCCGCCAGCCGCGGCTTCGTCGCGTCCTTTGAAAAGCGCGGCGACGCACTCGCGTTGCGCCGGCGCATTGCAGAGTCGCCGCTCACGCCCGTCACCCTGGAAATCCTCAGCCCTGCAACGGCACGGATTTTCACCAACCGCAGCCCCAGCTCGCTCAAGCGGCCAATTGCCCCGCCCGGTCCGTGGTTTCAGGCAAACGAATGGCAGGTTTGCGCGGGTTTTGAAGGAACACCGGAGGTCATCGCGCGTTATGCGCGGGATCTGACGCGGCTGGCGGAGGAGTCCGGCGCTTCGAGCGCGAATATCCTTGATGACGCGACTCGTCCTTTGATTTGGGCGCGCCTCCGCGAATCAATTCCGCTGTTGCTCGACGCCTCGCCCGGGGCGGCCATCGCGAAGCTCAGCCTCTTGCCGGGCAATTGGCCGGCCGCGTTCGAGGAACTTCACGAAATCTCGCTTCGTTTTGCTCTTCCCTTCGCCCTCATAGCCCGAGGCACCGGATCGGTGTATTGCGCGTTTCTCCCCGACGCTGTCGGCCAGGATTCCATGTCGCGCCTGGCGGAGGCAACCACGGCTGTTTTTGAATCGGCTGCGCGCGCCGGCGGCCACGCCGCGATGCCCTGGTGCCCCACTGAGTTGAAGAGCCACTTCAACATCTGGGGCCCGCCTCGCGCCGATTGGCCTCTCATGCAGCGCGTCAAGTCCGCCTTCGATCCCGCCGGCATTTTTTCGCCCGGCCGCTTCGCCGGAGGAATCTGACGCCATGCCCTCCGCGCTTCCCATTCCCGGCGCCGCCCCAACCTACGAGGACTTCGCCCGCTGCATCCATTGCGGTCTGTGCCTCAATCATTGCCCGACCTATCGCCTGTGGGGGCTCGAAGCCGATTCACCGCGCGGCCGCATCCGGCAGATGATTCTTGTGGAGGAGGGGAAACTCGAGACCGGCGCAACCTTCGTGAAACACATTGATCAGTGCCTCGACTGCCGCGCCTGCGAGACCGCCTGCCCCTCCGGCGTCGAGTACGGCAAGCTCGTCGAGCACGCCCGCGCGCGCATCGAGCGCGACTTTCGCCGCACGTTTTTTTCTCGCCTCGCACGAAACTTCGTCTACCGGCATCTTCTGCCCTATCCAAAGCGCATAGCGGCCGCTGCGCGCCTCACTCGCTTCTATCAACGCTCCGGCTTGCAGTGGTTCGCGCGCAACTCCGGCGCGCTCCATCTTCTCGGCCTCGCCGATCGTGAAAAACTCATGCCGCGCATCGAAGACACATTTTTCTTCGACCAACTGGGGACAACATTCCCCGCGCAAGGCGCTCAACGCGCTCGCGTGGCATTTTTCGCCGGATGCGTTGCGCAGGTCAGCTTCGCCCGGCTCAATGAAGCCACCATCCGCGTTCTCACCGCCAACGGCTGCGAAGTCGTCGTCCCGGACGGCCAGCTTTGTTGCGGCGCGCTCGCCGCTCACGCCGGCGTTCGCGATGTCGCCCGCGACCTCGCCCGGCGCAATCTAAACGTCTTTCTCAGCGGCGAATTCGACGCCGTCATCACCAACGCCGCTGGCTGTGGCTCCACGCTGAAAGAATACGAACACATTTTTTCCCCCGGCGAGCCGGAGCAGGCGCAGGCAATCGCATTTCGTG
>JBGOWC010000238.1:0-4102 GCA_041478415.1 Terriglobia bacterium | reverse complement strand
TCGCCGAACTCATGATTGATCTTGTCCACGAACGGCGCTTCGTCGAGACAGTATCCGCACCAGGTGGTCCAGAACTCGAATAGAACGACCCTTCCTTTTATGGAGTCGTTGGAGAACTTTTCACCGTCGGTGGACTTCGCCGTGAAGCGTGGCGCAGGCTCCTTGTCCTTGGGGTCGGCAAAGAGGCAAGCCGCCGTGAGGAGCAGTGCGAGGGGAAGCGCTCTCCGCAAAAGGGTGGTTCGCGGCAGCATAGGGGAAATGTAACACAAGCGGGGAAAGCGACGGTTAAGTAATTGATTGGTACGCTTCGAAGGCGAAAGAGATTCATCGCTCACGAAAGACGAAGAGAGATTCCTCGTCGCCCGCCTGCGGTGGGCTCGCTCGGGTCCGGTGGCGGGACTCCGGTGGAGTCCACCGGACTCCAAAAAGCGGAAATGACAAACCCTGGACGGAGCGAAGTCAGCAGGGCGGGGCTCCCGAATTCGTCGGGATAAATTCCGCCCGCCCCTACATTGATGCACGCTTGCAGCATTAGGACGGGTCGTCAGCTGGCCACAAGGGCAGGGCCGAAAACTGGACCTACGTACTCTTGCGCGGGCCTCGGCGCGCTATTAATGTCGCTCGCAATTCGTCCCCCAGCCTGTTGGCAGTCTCTCTCGCCTGTTGCCTGAATTCCGCGGCGACGGCGGCACGCCCAAGTTGCCTTCGACGAAATCTGAATGAACGGAGGGCTTCGCCCCTTCGAAGGATAAGGGCGGATTTCCATGAAAAAAAAGATTGATCGTATGTTTGGCGTCACGAAGCACTTGTTCCACAACCCGGCGGCTACGCTGGCAACGCTGCTGTTGCTGGGCGCAGTCACGCTGGCGGTCTCCTCGGCGCAGTCGCAGCAGACACAGTCCGGCTTCCGGCCGAGCAATTTCGGTTCGCTGGACGTGCTGGCCACAACCAGCGATGCGCCGCAGGAGGCCATCGCGGGATTCGACAACCTCACGAACGGCTTTGTGGACGCTCAGATCCACTCTGACGACCTCACCAAGTTTGAAACCGTGGAAACTATTGAAGAGGGCCTCGGCCCGATCTTCAACGCGCAGTCGTGCCGGGAGTGCCATCAAAGCCCGGTCACCGGGGGCGTCAGCCAGGTGACCGAGCTGCGCGTCGGCCGCGTCAACCGCTTCGGAAATTTTGAAAACCCGAACGTGCCGATCGGCGACGGCAGCGTGGTCATCAGCGGCCGTTCGCTGATCAACGACCGCGCCATCTGCCCGAGCGGCGAAATTCCGGACGGCGAAGTGCAAGAGCGCGCACCGGATCACATGAACGTGCGCACGCTGCGCAGCTCGCCGAACGTGCTGGGCGACGGCTTTGTCGAGGCGATCTCCAGCACCACGCTTCTCCAGCTTGCGGCGAAGCAGTGCAAGGAAACAGACGGGCACGTCTGCGGGCAGGTGATTTTCGTTCCGGTGTCCGAAGCACCGGGCCAGATGCGTGTGGCGCGTTTCGGCTGGAAGAACCAGCACGCCAGCTTGCTGTCTTTCAGCGCCGACGCCTACCTCAACGAGATGGGCATCACCAGCCGGCTGCAACCGCAGGACGTTACGACGGTTTGCAAGACCACGCAGGATCCCGAAGGCGAGGTTGGTACCGACGGCCTTGAGGACATAGACCGCTTCGCGCGGTTCATGCGCGCAAGCAAGCCGCCCGCACGCGACGCCAACCTGGCGGCAACGTTTGACGCGCGGCTTGGCGCAGACGTGTTTGACCGCATCGGCTGCGATACGTGTCACGTGCCGAAGCTCGTCACCGCGCCCACGGGTTCGGTCGTGAATGGCGGCTCGTTCGTCGTGCCCGACGCTCTCGGCAACAAGATTATTCACCCGTTCAGCGATTTCCTGCTGCACGACGTCGGCACGGGCGACGGCATCGTGCAAAACGGCGGCGCTGCAACGGCACAAAAGCTGCGCACGCCGCCGCTTTGGGGTGTGCGGCTGCGAAGCCGACTGCTGCATGACGGCAGCGCGCTCACGTTCAACGAAGCCATTCAGCGCCACGGCGGTGAAGCGTCTTACGCCGTGCGCAGATATCGCTTCCTCTCCGATCAAGAACGGCAGCAGCTTGTTACGTTCTTGAGATCGCTGTAGGCGGAGCTAGCTGACGCACCCTTTGCACGTGCGCGCTTGAAGCGAGACGTCGGGTGCGTCAAAAGCGGCGTCAAGCTCCGGTTTCGGGAGTCCGATGGACTCCACCGGAGTCCACAAATCGGACCGCCGCACTCCAAATTCAGCGAAGGTCGCGGCTGATTTCACGCGCGGCGTTTGCGCCGGAAGCACCAGTGAGGCCATTGCCGGGATGCGTGCCTGAACCGCAGAGGTACAGGCCGCGGATCGGCGTGCGGTAGCGCGCCCAATCGAGGACCGGGCGCATGGTGAAGAGTTGATCGAGCGCCAATTCACCGTGATAGATGTGGCCGCCGGTGAGGCCGTAGGTCGCTTCGAGGTCGTGAGGCGTGATGACCTGCAGCGCTTCAACGCGGTCCGCAAAACCGGGCGAGTACGTTTCAAGCGTTTTGATCACGGTCTTGCCGAGGGCGTCGCGCCGGCTGGACCAATCGCCAGTTTTCAAACGATACGGCGCAAATTGCACGTATGCGGACAGAACGTGCTTTCCATCCGGCGCAAGCGTTGCGTCGCTGAGCGTGGGAATGGTGACATCCAGCCAGGGCGCGGCGGAAAATTCACCGTATTTCGATGCGTCGAAGGCGCGCTCGAGATAATCAATTTCCGGGCCGATGTGAATCCGGCCGGAGATTCCCTGGCGGAATCCGTCCGGGCCGACGACACCCGCGAGGGCCGGGAATGCCGGCAATTCGTTCAACGCGAAATTCACTTTAGCGACGGTGCCGGACGCGCGGAAATTCTTGATGCGCAGGACAAATGTCGGATCGAGCTGCGTGGGATCCACGAGCTTGAAAAAGGTGCGCTTGGGGTCCACGCCGGAGACGACGGCGCCGGCGGCGATTTCCTCTCCATCGGCGAGTGCGACGCCGGTGACCGCGCCGTCCTTGACGCGGATGTGCGCGACTTCCGCACTTGTGCGAATCTCCGCGCCGGCCTTGCGGGCCGATTCGGACATTGCGCGTGTAAGCGAGCCAAGCCCGCCGCGGGGAAACGACGCCGAGCCGACCGGGTGCGCATCGGCCGCGGCGCGCAGCAATAGCACCGCCGTTGAGCCCGCGGACCACGGCCCAAGCGCCGTGCCGAAAATGCCGCGCGCGGCAATCACCGCGCGGAGCAATTCCGTGTCGAAGAACTCGGCGACGAAATCCGCCACGGCCATGGGACTCCAGCGGAGGACGTCAAACATGCGCTTCTTGCCGAGGCTGCGGAATCCGCGCCCGGCCTTCAAAAGATTCCAGAGATCTTCGGGCGAAGGCTTGTCGATCGCCGGCGGCGTCATGGTCGTCAGCACGCCCAGCACTTCCGAAACTTCGGCGAGCGCGTGCGCAAATTGAGAGTATTTCTCGGCGTCTTTCGCGGAGAGCGGCGCGATGCCGCCGGCGGTTTTCGCGTGATCGTTGTAGATCAGGAGCGCGCGGCCGTCCGGAGCGGGCGCAAAGACGCGCGGGTCGGGATGAATCATGGCGCAGTCGAATTTCTCGATCTGCATGTCGCGGGCGACATCGGCGCGCAGAGGGCCGGCGGTGTGCGCGAGCGCGGATACGCGGAAGCCGGGATGAAATTCTTCGGTGACCGCGGCGCCACCCACCATCTCGCGGCGTTCGAGAACGAGCGGCTTAAAGCCCGCTTTGGCGAGATAGAATGCCGCGACGAGGCCGTTGTGGCCGCCACCGATGACGACGATTTTCTTTCCGAGGGGCATGGTCAGTTTTTCTTTCCGTTTGAAGAAGAGCCCTTCCACTCCTTGAGGATGACCTGGCTGGCGATGCGGCCGGGAGCGCCCATGATGCCGCCGCCGGGATGCGTGGCCGAGCCGCACATATAGAGGTTTTGAATCGGTGTGCGGTAGTAGGCCCAGCCGGCAACGGGCCGCAGAAAGAAAAGCTGCTCGAGGGAAAGCTCGCCCTGAAAAATGTTGCCCTGCG
>JBGOWC010000026.1:0-11144 GCA_041478415.1 Terriglobia bacterium | reverse complement strand
GGCTGGATATTTTGGTGAACAACGCCGCGATCACGCGCGACGGGCTCGCGCTGCGGATGAAGCTGGACGACTGGGACGCCGTGCTGCGCACGAATCTGACCGGCGCGCATCTGTGCATCCAGCAGGCGCTGGCGACGATGCTGCGGCAGAAGAGCGGGCGGATTATCAACATCAGCTCTGTGGTGGCGCAGTCAGGGAATGCAGGGCAGGCAAATTACGTCGCGGCCAAGGCGGGATTGATTGGCCTGACGAAAGCCATCGCCATCGAGGTAGCGTCGCGGAACATCACGGTGAACGCCGTGGCGCCGGGGTTTATCGAGACGCCGATGACGGATGTGCTGGCGGAAAAGGTGAAAGAGGAATTGAAGGTGCGGATTCCGCTGGGGCGGTTGGGGTCGGCGCGCGATGTTGCCGCGGCGATTGTCTTCTTGGCGAGCGATGAAGCGGGGTACATCACCGGGCATGTGCTGAACGTGAACGGCGGGATGCACCTGGCGTAAGGGCAGCACAGCGAAAGAAAAGATAACGCGGAGACGCAGGGGGCGCGGAGATTCGCTGAGCAAGTCAGTGCGAAGTTGACCTTGCAGGACACCCTGTCTAGAATGGGCAGGTTGTCCGGGGATGCCCGCAACACCACTACGCCGGCGGAAGAGCTGGCAGCTGCAGGATAATTCAGGACGGGGCGGAGGAAACGAATGCCAAGCGTGGAAGAACGCGTCAAGCAGATTATCGTCGAGCAACTCGGCGTGGATGAGGCCGAGGTGACGCCGACGGCGTCCTTTGTTGACGATCTAGGGGCGGATTCCCTGGACCAGGTGGAATTGGTAATGGCGTTTGAAGAGGCGTTTGGCATTGAAGTGCCGGACGAGGACGCCGAAAAGATGACCACGGTCAAGGACGCCGTCGAATATATCGACAAGCATTCCAAGGGGAAGTAGCCACCCTCGAGCCGCCGCCACTTTATCAGGGAGCATTGAAACGTTGACTCGCCGGGTTGTCGTTACAGGCGTTGGATTGGTCTGCGCGCTGGGGATCGGCACGGAGGAGTGCTGGAAGAACCTCCTTGCCGGCCAGAGCGGCGTCGGGGCCATTACCCTCTTCGACGCGACCGGTTTCGACTGCCGGATTGCCGGAGAGGTCAAGAATTTCGATCCGCTCCGCTGGGCCGAGAAAAAAGAACTGAAAAAAATGGGCCGCTTCATCCAGATGGCTCTCGCCGGCGCGGACTTCGCCGTGAAGATGGCGAACTGGGCGCCCGATCCCGCGGAAGCCGATGAAATCGGCGTCTATATTTCCTCGGGGATCGGCGGATTCGACATCATCGAGCGCGAACACGGAAAACTCCTGCAGGGTGGTCCGGGCAGGATCTCGCCGTTTTTCATCCCATCGGCAATTGTCAACCTGGCTTCGGGTCACGTCTCGATCCGTTACGGCGCGCGCGGTCCGAACTCGGCGACGGCGACGGCGTGCTCGGCTTCGGCGCATGCGACGGGCGATTCCTTCAAGATCATCGAGCGCGGCGCCGCGGAAATGATGATTTGCGGCGGGACGGAAGCGACCATCACGGCGATGGGGATTGGCGGATTTGCGGCCATGAAGGCGCTCTCCACGCGGAATGACGATCCGGCCCATGCGAGCCGCCCATTTGACGCGCAGCGCGACGGCTTTGTCGTGGGGGAAGGCTGCGGAATCGTGATTCTGGAATCGCTCGAGCATGCGCAGAAGCGAAACGCGCCCATCCTGGCGGAAATCGTCGGCTACGGCATGTCCGGCGACGCATATCACATCACGCAGCCCGCCGCGAACGGCGATGGCGCGTTCCGCGTGATGAAAGCGGCGCTGAAGGACGCGAAGCTTGCGCCAGAACAGATTGGTTACGTGAACGCGCACGGCACTTCGACGCCCATCGGCGACGCGATCGAGACGACGGCGCTGAAGCGGCTCTTCGGGGAGCGCGCAAAGCAGGTTCCGATTAGCTCGACCAAATCCATGACCGGACATCTCCTTGGCGGCGCGGGCGGGCTCGAGGCGGGGATCAGCGTGCTGGCGCTGCGCGACCAGATCCTGCCGCCGACGATCAATCAGGAGACGCCCGATCCAGCCTGCGATCTGGATTACGTGCCGAACAAGGCGCGGAAGGCTTCGGTCGAGTACGCGCTCTCGAACTCGTTCGGCTTTGGCGGGACGAATGCCGCGCTCATTTTCAAACGCTGGGATGGAAAATAGCTGACCCTCGGGTATTTTCTGTAGCGCCAGCCATTAGGCTTGCATCTCTTTCATTAAATCAGAAGATGCTCACCCGCAGGCGAGCGCTACAAGAGCAAAAAGGACGACACGCGTGAACATCATCGTCTGTGTGAAGCAGGTTCCGGCGAAAGACGCGCCGCTGGCCATCGCCGGAAACTGGATCAAAGAGTCCGACATTGGCTTTGAGATGAATGAGCCGGACAGTTACGCCCTTGAAGAGGCGTTGCGGCTGAAGGAGAAGCACGGCGGCGAAGTCGTTGCGCTTTCGATGGGCCCGGAGCGCGTGAAGCAGACGATCAAGGAAGCGCTGGCGAAGGGCGCCGACCGCGGCATTCACGTGGCGGACGACAACGCGCACCAGCTCGATCCGCTGGGCTCGGCGCGTGCGCTGGCGGCGGCGGTGCAGAGAGAGAAATGCGACTTGATCCTGACCGGGCTGCAGAGCGACGACCACGGCTTTGGTCAGACGGGCGTGCTGCTTGCTGGTCTGCTCAACCTGCCGCACGCGACGATCATCATGCAGATAGAGGTGCAGGAAGGGAAGATGAGATTAAAGCGTGAGCTCGAAGCCGGGTGGTTCCAGTGGATGGAGTGCCCGCTGCCGGCGGTGCTCTCGATTCAGTCCGGCATCAACAAGGTGCGCTACGCCACGCTGAAAGGAATCATGGCGGCAAAGAAAAAGGAGATTGCCGCAATCACGCGCGAATCGCTCGGCGTTTCGGGCGAGGCGACGCAGCGCGTCGAACGGATTTACGTGCCGACGAAATCAAAGAAGACGGAATTTCTGACGGGAACGCCGAAGGAGATTGCCGCGAAGCTCGTTGAGAAGCTCCGGTTTGAAGCGCGGGTGATCTAGCCATGAAGATTCTGGTCATCACGGAACAGCGGCAAGGGAACTGGAACAAGACGAGCTTTGAGACGCTCGCGGCGGCGCAGCAGATCGCCTCAGAAACGTCGAGCGCGGTGAGCGGCGTCGTCATCGGAAAAGGCGTCGCTGGGCTAGCCAATGAATTGGCGGGGAAGAAGCTGGAGGAAGTGCTGCTTGTCGAGCACGATTTGCTGGATGCATACACGCCGGATGGTTTTTGCATGGCGCTTGCGCAGGTGATTTCCTTCGCGAAGCCGGATCTGGTGCTTTTCCCGCATACGTATCAGGTGCGCGATTTCGCACCGAAGCTGGCGGCCATGCTGGGCAAAGGCATGATCGCGGATTGTGTGGGCGTGAGGAACGAAAGCGACAAGCTGATTTTCGTCCGGCAGATGTTTCAGGGAAAAACGGCGGCCGATGTGGTTTTCCTGGGAAATGCCCCGTGGTTCGCGTCGTTTCAAGCGGGCGCGTTCCGCGCCGACCTTGTCGCGGCGCATCCTTCGGGCAAGGCCCCAGTCAACAAACTAAGCGTGGACCTGAAGCCCGAGCAGATTCGCACGAAGCCGCTCGAACTGTTCCGCGAAGCAAAACAGGCGGTGGATTTAACGCAAGCGCCGCTCATCGTGGCCATCGGCCGAGGCATCAAGGCGCCCGAAAACATTGCGCAGGCAGAAGCGCTGGCTAAGGCGATGGGTGCGGAAATCGCGGCGTCGCGTCCGATCTGCGATGAAGGCTGGCTCCCGATGGACCGGCAGATCGGCAGCTCGGGGCAGACCGTGGCGCCGAAGCTGTATCTTGCGCTGGGGATCAGCGGCGCGATCCAGCACGTGGTGGGGATGAAGGGCGCGCGGACGGTCGTGGCGATCAACAAGGACGCAAACGCGCCGATTTTTGAAATTGCGGATTACGGCGTGGTTGGCGATATTTTTGAGATCATGCCCGCGCTGACGGAAGCCTTGGAGAAAGCGAAAACGGCGTAGATCGCTCGACCAAGGCCAGTTTGGCGTATACTTTGCAGAGTGCCGTGAAACTGGAAGATTACAAAACGGTTCTCTATCGCCAGGAAGACGGTTCCTGGGTTGCAGATATTCCGGCTCTTTCGGGCTGTTATGCCCTCATGCCCAGCCGGGAAGAGGCTCTTGCCGAGCTCACGCGAGTGTTTGCAATGATCGCGGAGGAGTATCGCCAGAGAGGGCAGGCTCTCCCCGCCGACTCCACCGAGATTGTGAATGCCTAGCGCAACGGCGCGCGAATTTCAGCGCGTCGCTCGTCTCCTGGGATTCATTCTCACGCGCACAACTGGGAGTCACGAGCGCTGGAATCACCCTGACGGCCGCGCGGCTACGATCCCGATTCACGGCGGCCGCGAGATCGGTCCGCCACTCTTCTTCAAAATTCTCCGCCAGTTGGGACTCTCGCTGGATGGGTTTGAAAAGCTCCGCTAGCGAAGTGAGGGAATGGCTATCTGCTAGAATCCATGTAATCGCATGACCGTGGAGCGCGAACAACTCGAAGCGGATGTATTGATCGTCGGCGCGGGACCGGCGGGGCTGGCGTGCGCGTTGCACCTCGCGAATCTCATCAAGAAACACAACGAGGCCAGCGGGAAGCCGAATCTGTCGGCCGAGAATATCTACGTTCTTGAAAAGGGGCGTGAGATCGGCGCGCATCAACTTTCAGGGGCGATCATGAACCCGCGGGCGCTGGCCGAGCTCGTGCCGGAGTTCGAGAAATCAGCGCCTCTCGACGCGCGGGTGACCGACAGTGCCGCGCTGCTCTTCACGAAGAATTCCTCGTTCCGGTTTCCCATCACCCCGCCGCCGTTCCAGAACAAAGGCAACTACGTCGTATCGCTGAGCAAGATCACGAAATGGCTCGGCGGGCTGGTTGAGGCCGAAGGCGTCAACGTGTTCAAGGAGTTCGGCGGAGCGCAATTGATCTACGAAGGAGAGGGGATTGCAGGCGTCATTACTGAGGACAAGGGCCTGGACAAGAACGGCAAGCCGAAAGACAACTACACGCCGGGGTACGAGCTGCGCGCGAAGGTTACGGTGCTCGCCGAGGGCACCCGCGGGTCGCTGACGAAAGAGCTCGTCGCGAAAAAGAAGCTCGACAACATCAATCCGCAGAGCTACGGGATTGGCATCAAAGAATTGTGGGACGTGCAAGCGAGCCGCATCAAGCCGGGCTTCGTGGCGCACACGCTGGGCTGGCCGGTCTCGACGGACATGTACGGCGGCGGGTGGATTTACGGCCTCTCGAACAACCGCTTGTCGATCGGGCTCGTCCTCGCGCTTGAATACGCGAATCCGCAGTTCGATCCGCACGAAGCGTTTCAAACCTGGAAGACGCATCCCTACCTGCAACGCATCCTGGAGGGCGGGAAACTCGTGCGCTACGGCGCGAAGTCGCTGCCGTACGGCGGCTGGTACGCGATTCCGCGGCCGTACGTGGATGGCGGGCTGATCATCGGCGACTCCGGAAGTTTTCTCGATTCGCAACGGCTCAAAGGCATCCACATGGCGATGAAGAGCGGGATGCTAGCGGCGGAAACGATTTTCGACGCACTGGTCGCGGGAGATACTTCGAAGAAGATGCTTGCCGCGTTTTCACAAAAAGTCGAGAACAGCTACATCAAGAAAGAGCTCTGGCAGGTTCGGAATTTTCACCAGTCGTTCCAGCGCGGGATGCTTGCGGGATTCATCCACGCCGGTCTGCAATTTTTCACCGGCGGGCGCGGGCTGATTGATCCGATGCGCGCGCACGCGGGGCACGAGGCGTATCAAAAGATCAACGGCCGTCCGGCGCCAGAACGATTCAAGGGTGATGGCAAACTCACTTTCGACCGGCTGACGGACGTCTATCACTCCGGGACGCGCCACGAAGAAGACCAGCCGTGCCATCTCGTTGTTGCAGACACGAACGTGTGCGCGACGAAGTGCGTAACCGAGTACGGCAATCCCTGCCAGTATTTCTGCCCGGCGGCGGTGTACGAGATGGCGCGGGAAAGGGAAGAGTGGAAGCTGAAAATCAACGCCGCGAATTGCGTGCACTGCAAGACCTGCGACATCGCCGACCCCTACCAGATCATCAACTGGGTGGTACCGGAGGGGGGCGGCGGCCCGAATTACGAAGGGATGTGACGATCCGGCTCGTCGTCAGTTCGGCAGCAAGCCGTACACAGTCAGCTCAGTTTGGGTGCCGATGTAGACCTTGCCGTTCGCGACGGTGGGAACGGCAAACTTGTTGGCTGTGCCTGCAGCATCTGCGGTCTTGGCAGCACTGCTATAGAGCCTGATCACGAGATTCGTTGCGTTGTAGGCGCGAAGCACGGCTGGGCCCAGAGACGCCCCGTGGCTCCCGTTCTGCGAAGAGTCAATCATCCAGACGATGCCGTTGGAAGTATTCAGTGCGGAGATCGAAGGCGAGGAACCGGGAAAGCCGAAAGCATCCGATCCGCTTGAGGATGGAGTCGTCGAGAGAGGCATACTTGGATTCGCGTTGGAGATGGAGTAGGCCCGGGCGACGTCATCGACCCCTGCGAAATAGATGTGACCCTGCCAGTAAGCGGGCGTGCAGAAGATGCCCGTGAAGATTCCCGTACCGCCCGCGACCACCGATAACCTCTGCACGATATTGTCCGGGCCTCCGGACGTGAATCGGCCCATATTATCGCGGTCGAGAAGATAGAGATTTCCCTGCTTGTCGCCGCCGACAAGCAGATGAGGATGCATTGCGCTCCCGACCGAATCGGGCAGGACGAGCGCGCCCCCGGAGCCCACGTCCAAGTCGGGAGGATTCAGCGACGCCTGGTTGAATGTCGTGAAGAAATCTACAAGCGTAAGTCCGCTCGTTGTGCTTAGCTTCATGAAGCTGTTCCCGAAGTCGTTGTTTGGAGCTGATGGCGGAATCGTGGAGCTTGTGTCGAACGTGCCGTTGCCTGAGATCACGTAGATGTTGCTGTTCGCATCCGCGGCCGGCCCCGCCCCGGACATCCAGATCCCTCCGCGGCCGCCATTCGGTGTGTTGTTGAAAGCCGCGGTCTGCGTTAGGGCGGATGCGTCGTAGGCCAGCACCCAGCCGTGATACGGGTCCTGGTCGCCGTGCGATGCAAACGCGATGTACAGTTTGTTGTTGAGAAGAAGGAGTGCCGGCCGCTGGTTTTCCTTTAGCGCGCAGAATGCCACGACGCCCGACGGCGTGACGGGGCAGTTTACATCGCTCGTGTCTCCATTTCCGGAGGCCGTGGCCTGGATGACCACGGGCCCAGCGAATTTTTCATTGCCGGTGGCAAGGTCCAGGGCGTGAAGGCGGCGGAAATAGCACGGTGAGCCCGAAGAGCAGCCAGCTCCCACGATTTCCTTGGTCGCGGTCACGACGTAAAGCGTCTTTGAAACGGAGTCGATGACCGGCGTTCCGGTGATGCCGATGTTCGGGCCGAGATCGTCGGTCTCGCCGGTGTCTACGGCAGGAATCGGCGTGACGCCGGCGCCCAAGTAATTCTTTTTCCAGTATTGCTGGCACGGGTTCATGTCGGCATCAAAAGCATAGACGCTGTCATTTTCTGTGGCGGCGAATACGACGTTGTGGGTACCACCGGAGATGGACAGATTTGCCATGTAGAGAGGCTGCGCGTAGGTTTGCCCATCCACCGGGCAGGAAAACAACTTGCCAAACGTCGCGCCGGTGACGCTGGTGGTTGTCAGGGCGTATTCCTGGAGATTTTGGCCGGTGCGCGCATTGTCGTTGTGCCAGGTGAAAACGCCGGCAAGATCAGTGACGCCGAGGGAGGCGAACGCGCTTTTGGTGACATCGGCGACGCTCGTGGCGGTCACGGTAAAAATGCCTGCAGTAGCGGGAGCGGTGTAGGTTGCGGTCGTCGAGGCGACGTTACTGAAAGTGCCACACGTCGCGCCGGAACAACTGCTGCCGGACGCGCTCCAGGTGACTTGGGTATCGTTGGTAAGGGTTGCGGTGAACGCCAGTTTCTGGCCCAGGGTGAGGCCGCTGCGCTTCGGGCTAATCGAAACGGTGACGGGTCCTGACGCCTGTGTCGTGGCTGTAGCCGTTGCGGAAAAGCCGCTCAAATTGTTGGCGGCATCGGTGGCGCGGACGCGGTAGCTGTAGGAAGTGAAGGCGGTCAGGCCTACGTCGTTGAACGTCGTTCCGCTCTGTGTGACGAGCGGGGCAAAATTCGAGCAGCTCGCGCCCTGGCAGCGCTCGACTTTGTAGCCGGTCACAGCGACATTATCGGTCGAAGCGGTCCAGGAAAGATTGATCTGCGAGCTTGATGCAGCGGTTGCTGTAAGGATCGTCGGGGGTGACGGTGGGGTCGTGTCCGGAGCGGCCAAGGTGGACGTCGTCTTAGTGCTGGAGAAGCCGCTCAGATTGTTGGCAGCATCGGCGGCGCGGACGCGGTAACTGTAGGAGGTGGAAGCTGCCAGGCCCGTGTCGCTGAATGACGTTCCGCTGGGCGTTGCGACCTGCGCAAAGCTGGAGCAGCCCGCAACTTGGCAGCGCTCGACTTTGTAGCCGGTCACGCCGACATTATCGGTCGAAGCGGTCCATGCGAGATTAATCTGCGTGTTCGAAGCGGCGGTGGCCGTGAAGCTCGCGGGCACGGTTGGCGCCGTCGTGTCCGGCGGCGGATTGCCGCCCCCGCCGCCACTCTGACAGCCGGCGAAGCCAAGAATCAACAACAGCAAGACGGCGGTTCTAGCACCTGAAGTGCTCCCCAAGCAGGCCTCCACTAGCTGCCGAAATGCGCGCATACGAGCACACTCCTAAAGAAAACCAGGACCAGTTATATAGACTGGCTGCAGCCTCCGGGGATGAGGCGCCCCACGCAAGCTGAACAAATTCTAACCCGGAAGCGCGCGATGCGCGGATAATTTCCGGCTCCGCAATGACGCACAACCCACCGGTCTTTTGGGCAGAGGAAAAACTGCTCCAACGGACAACGAGCGAGGGAGCAGAAGGGACGAATCAGGAGCCGCGGGTCCACAGGCGGCGCAGGAAATTGCGCACGCGATTCACGACGGAATCATCACCCGCTGGAGCAGACTTCGGCCGCGTGGGAGGCGCCAGCGCGGTGACACCAGTTGGCTGGGGAGACAGCGCGACAGATGCAACCGTGGCGACGGCGTCGCCTTCCACGCGGCCCTGAAAAATGAGCGTCGGACGCACGCGCACGCGCCGCACAAGCAGAATGAGCCGGGGATCGGGCTCCGGCTGAACTTTGGTGGACGCGTCAAACGCCAGCGGCGGCATGAAGACTTGATACACGGGCTCTTCGCGCACCGTAGGAACTGACGGCGCGGGCTTGGCAGGGTTCGGCAGCGTGGCTTTCGCCGCCCGCACTTCCGCGGCCGAAGCGATCATGCTGATCTCGGACGGCACAAGATTTGTTTCCTGGAATTCGCACGAACAGTGGCCGGCGCTCGGGCGAAGCGACTCGATCTGCCCGTTGGTAAGGAGGACGTCGCCACTCTGCGGAACGAGAACACTTTGTCCGGTGAGCTGCTGCTCGATGCGCACTGCGCCGGATGATGCCCGGATGCACATGGCGCCTGCCGCATCGAGACCCACCAGCGTGTCCTGCGCGCCGTCTCCGATGGCCACGGGCTTCGCCTGGATCTGCGGCGTGTAGATCGTAAGCGCTGGCTCGCGCTCGATGTGGGCGTGCAGTGTGCCGCTATCGAGCGCGACGGTAAGGGCGCCGCCGGATTTGAGCACGGAGAGATGGGCGGGGCCGCAGATGACGAGCTGGCCGCCTTCGACAAGGTCAATCCGTGCGCTGCCGGATTTGACGCGGATGTCGCTGCCGCTGCGCAGAATCGTGTGGACTCTCCCGCCAACGACCTCCACGGTCATTGGACCTTCGACCGCGATGGCATCGCCCTCGATCGTGCCGACCGGGTCGGTGGGCGGCTGATCGGCGCGGGCCGCGGCGAGGCCGAGAGCCGCCGCGGAGCAGAGCAGGCCGCCCGCGGCCACGAGGGCGCGGCGGCGAATGCGAGCGCGATCTGGGGAGAAGACACTCATACGAACAAGCCGGCGGAAGCGCGGGCCGGAACTCTCGCCTATACTATACGTCGGCTGCTTCGCAGCCGCACCTTCGGATGATGACACAGCCCACCGCATCGGATACCTCTCGCGACGAACCGCTCAGTGCCCATTACGATACGCGGCCGCGGGAGTTGGCGTGGTCGCGGCGCGTGCAGATTCCTCTGATTGCCGGTGCGGTGTACAGCGCAATCCGGGCGGTTGGGCCGACTCTGCGATTCGAAGTCCTTGGCTACCAGCATGCCGAGCGCGTTCACGCGGCGGGTTTTCGCTACATCCTGACGTTCTGGCACCGGTGCATTTTCCCCGCGACCTGGTGGTGGAGGAAGCGCGGAATCGTGGTGTTAAACACGCTGAACTTCGATGGGCAGTGGACGCGCAAGGTGATCGAGTGGTTCGGCTTCGGCACCGCGCAAGGCAGCTCGAGCCGCGGCGGCCTGCGCGGCCTGGCGGTGATGGCGAAGCGGCTGGAGGAGGGCCGCGACGTCGCGTTCACCGTGGATGGCCCGCGCGGGCCGCGCTACGTCGCAAAGCCCGGGCCGGTGATGCTCGCGCGCCGGACGGGGTGTCCCGTTCTCGCTTTTCATATCGCCGCGGAACAAGGGAAGACCATCGAGAAGACCTGGGACCAATTTTTGCTTCCGAGGCCGTTCACGCGCGCAGTGGTTCTCATTGCGCCGCCGATCTACGTGCCAGCCGACACGGACCGGGATGCGCTCGAAGCGAAACATGCGGAGATGCAGCGCGAACTCGATCGCGTTCGCGATATTGCGGAGTCGTGGTTTTCCTTGAGCGTAGAAGAACGCGCGCGGCACCGCGCAGAATTCGATCGCTGAACGATCAGCGCGCGTCGGCCTCGCCGAGCGTCACAGTCAGGTCCATTTTTTTGGCGCCACGCTAAATCGTCACGGATACTTTGTCGCCCGGGCGTTTGCGGTTCAGCGCCAGGTTCATATCCATCGGG
>JBGOWC010000159.1:0-5519 GCA_041478415.1 Terriglobia bacterium | reverse complement strand
GTTCAAGATGTTTTCCGCGGTAGGCGATGAGTACGGAGACGATGTACACGGACAGAAGGAAGGTCCAAAAGAGGAGTGAGCCTTCCTGGCCGGACCACAGCGCGGCGAATTTATAGAAATTGGAGAGATCGCGATTGCTGTGGGCAGCGACGTATGCAACGGAATAATTGTCGCTGAAAAAAAGATAGACGAGGCTTGCCGTCCCGAGAAGGACCAGGCCGCACGCGGCCACACCGGCCTGGCGCGCACTCTTGATGAGCAGAGGATGGCGCGTGAGGATGGATGCGATCCCGCCCGCGAATGCGTACGCAGCGCACACAAAGGCAAGCAGGAGAGCGAACGAGCCGAATAGATCCACGAGATCTCCCCCGGCCCCCTCCGGGGCCGCTTCCTAGGTACCGCTGGGCGTAGCCGGCTTCGCGGGACCCCCGCCGGGGTCAGCCTCGTACTTTGAAGCGCATTTGGCCTGGACGCGGTCGGCCACAAATCGTCCGTCCGGGGCAGAATGACCTTCGACGAGAGCCTGGGACTTATCAACGAAGGTGTCCGGCAAGGGGTCGCTGCCGACATAGCTCACGGGAAGTGACTTCCCCTCCCCGCTGAGGACAAAATCAACGCGACCTGAGAGACGATGAATCGAACCGGATTCCACGGTCCCCCCGATACGCATGCGCTGCCGGAGCGCCGAGCCCTGAAGTGTTTTCAGCTCCGCAATCGTGTGGTAATAGGTTTTGCTTTCACGCGCGCCCAGCCAGCCTAGCCAGCCGAGCGACAACACTATGATTCCGATGCCCACCCCAAATTTTGCACGTTTCTCCACGGAATTGCTCCTGTGCTCCAAGTCAAGCCAGCAAAATTCTACCACATCACAGCATAGACCCATTTCACCCTGGAACGTACTGCCCAGATGGGCAGGTCTGTGCCCGGACAAAAGCGCAACCACCGAAAACTAACCGAGAGCGCGGCGCAACTTTTCGATGGCCGGGGCGGGGTCGGCATCCTCCAAACCGAAGGGTCTGCCCTCATCCAGAAGGAGCGGGGCGCCAAGGTCTCCGGCGAGCAATCGAGGAACGAGCGGCTCGAGCGCGCGGGAGATCACAGCAATGCGCTTCGGCTTGAGCGAGCGGCGAATCCGCGCCAGGAGGCTGGGTAACTGGCGCTTGCAGAGATCAAACAATTCCGGGCCACTTGCCAAAGTCGCATCGGCCGGGCATTCCAAAACGTGAGTGAGGTAAAAACCCCGATGCTGGAATTCAGAGAGAATCGCACCCCGAGCGCTCGCATCGGTCGCTGAAAGTGCCGGCAGACCTGTGGCGGAGAGAAGGTGCGCCGCCTCACAACCCAGACCGCTGCTCGAGCTCGGATTCAGAGAATCTCCGGCCTCGGTGTAGAGATAGTCTGAATCGGCGGGCGGCGAGGCCGCGCCAAGAAAAAGCACTTGGATGTGGACCGGCCTGAAGCGCGTCGCGGATTGCAGGCGCTTCAGCCGGTTCGCGAAGTGTTCCAGCGAAGCCGGCTGCCCGCAACCATCGCATTCGCAAAGGGAGACTGGGCTCATGGCCAACGGTCATCGTAGTGCAACGGAGATGGCGGCGCAAACGGAGAATAGGCGGACGAATTGGGCACGTCCCCGCGGACTCGTACAAGAGGACGGCGGCGGCACGCCGGGGATGGTTTACGGGGTTCTGGCGTCGCGCAGCCGCCGTCTTCGCAAGCAACTAGCTGCTCGTTCAAACACGGCCAGACGGAAGAAGTTTCTGCCGTAAAAAACTATTTATGTTTGGAAGTGATCGCTATCGTGAAACCGGAGTATCGGCCGGGAGCTTCGCCCGGAGACACCATTTGAGCTCCTGGCTCAGCTCGACGATTTCCATCCCGGCCATGACGATAAATTTGCAGCTCAGCATTTCCCGGGCCTCATCGTCATCGGGGAGCTGGCAGCTGATGCGGCAGTATTGACAATCCTGATTCCAACAGAAACGGCCGTACGGAATCGTCTCCGGGCTTATGAACTGGAAGCAGCGGAGCACGGAGTTGCGCTCCGGCACCTGAAATTTCCTGCCGAAGATAGAGATCTCGACGAGTTTTTCGTACGGGCGGAAAGGTTCCGACATGATGGTGAAGGGCCTCCAAAACCCGCCGGGCGATGCCGCGGAAACTTCCCCCTTATGCACCGTTGAACTGACTCTTGCGGCAACGCATCGAGAGTACGTTGCGTGGGTGGAGACCACAATCTTCGATGAGGGAACCGTTGCGAATCTGCTACGGGTAATGGAGTGCGCACAGGTACGCCGCAGCAATCGGGACAGGCACTTCAGCCGTGGAGGTCGAAGAACTGCCCCATGCGGCGAAATTTGTCATACCGGCGGCGAATCAGGTCGCTCGGCGGGAGCTGGCTGAGCTCGATCAGGTTTCGCTCCAGGACGACGTCCAGAAGCTGTGCCGCGGCTTCGTGATTGGTATGCGCTCCGGCTTCGGGTTCGGGAACGATCTCATCCACGATGCCGAGCTCTTTCAGATCGCGCGCGGTGATTTTCAGCGCCGCCGCGGCGATTTCCGCTTTGTTCGAGTCGCGCCACATGATCGCGGCGCATCCTTCGGGTGAAATCACCGAATAGAAACCGTTTTCGAGGATGTTTACGCGGTCGCCGACGGCAATCGCCAGGGCGCCGCCCGAACCGCCTTCGCCCGTTACCGTGACAATGATGGGCGTGGGCAGCCGAGCCATCTCGCGCAGATTTCTGGCGATGGCTTCCGCCTGGCCGCGCTCCTCGGCGTCAATTCCCGGATACGCGCCCTGCGTGTCCACGAAGCAGAAGACCGGACGGCGAAATTTGGCCGCGACCTGCATCACGCGGAGCGCTTTGCGATAGCCTTCGGGTTTCGGCTGTCCGAAATTGCGCATCAGGCGCTGTTTGGTATCGCGCCCCTTCTGGTGTCCGACGACGGCGACTGGGCGGCCGTGATACTTCGCGAGCCCCGCGACGATGGCCTTGTCGTCGCCGAAAGTGCGGTCGCCATGCAGCTCCGTGAAATCAGTGAAAAGCAGACCGATGAAATCGAGCGTGTAGGGCCGCTGCGGGTGGCGCGCCAACTGCGCCCGCTGCCAGGGTCCGAGGTGGGTGTAGAACTCACGCTTGAGCTCGGCAACTTCGCCCCGCAAGCGCTCAAGGTCTTCATCCGGAAGGCTTACCGACGAAAGCCGGCGCAGCTCTTCGACGTCCTTTTCGAGACGGTCGATTTCCCGCTGCCGCTCCCGTTGTCGATCTGCTGGGTCCAACGATTCGCCTCGCTGAGTCTTTCTAGTTTACGAGTTCGACCGCGTGCGGGCCACAAACTTCGCTCACAGCCGAGAGGAGCTCGCGGCCCGGGCGAACGCGCCGCTGCGCTTGCAAGGTGGCAACCGAGCCATCGGAAGATCGCAGCTCAAAGGTCACCGGACACGAGCCGGGATTGTTCGCGAATAATTCCTCGAGCCGATCGAGCGCTGTCTCGTCGACCCGGTTGAGATCCATGCGGAGGCGAAGCCCGGCCGGCTGTGCTTCGGTCAGATCCTCGAGGGGCTGGCCTTCGAGAAGAGAGAGTCTGGTGCCTGCATCCTCGACCTGGACACGGACTCTCAGAAGGAGCGGCGTCCCCGTCTTGAGAACATTTTCGAGCCGAGCGAACGCTTCCGGAAACGCGAGGAGCTCCTGCACGCCGGTCATGTCCTGGAGAGTGTAGATGGCCCACCGGGCGCCCCTCTTCGAGCGCATCTGCCGGACGCCGACGATCAGCCCGGCGACCGCAATCTCTTCCCGGTTGCGGCGTCCCTCGACGGAACCGAGCTCGACAACTTTTAGTTCCACCAATCGAGAGGCGTACTTCGCCAGCGGGTGGCCCGAAACATAAAAGCCGAGCATGGCGTACTCGCTCGCCAGCCGCTCTTCCTCGCTCCAGGGGTCGGCCTCGCGAAGCTCGAGCGGAGCTGGGGCCGGCGCCGTCGCCGTGCCGAACAATCCATGCTGACCCGAGTCTCGCAAGCGGGCCGCCCGCTGCAGCGCGGCTAGCGCGTCGTCCACCGACGCCAGCAAACGTTCGCGAGCACCCAGCGAATCCATTGCGCCTGATTTTATGAGGCTTTCAAAAACGCGTTTGTTCAGGACGCGCGCATCAATTCGCTCGCAAAAATCGAAGAGGCTGCGAAACGCTCCCTGCTTCGTCACGGAGTCCCGAACGGCGCGCGCCGTGTTTTCGCCAACGTTTTTGATGGCTGCCAATCCGAAACGGACGGCTTCGCCAACCGGCGTAAAATAGAGGTCGCTCTCGTTCACATCCGGGGGCAGAACCGTGATGCCCATGCCGCGGGCTTCGTTGATGTACTTCACCACGCGTTCGCTGTTGCCCGTCTCGGAAGTCAGCAGCGCGGCCATGAACTCGACCGGGTAGTGCGTCTTCAGAAAGGCGGTCTGGTACGCGAGCAGTGCGTACGCGCAGGAATGCGACTTATTGAAACCGTATCCCGCGAACTCGGCCATCAAATCGAATATGCGCTCGGACTTCTTTTCCGGAATTTTGTTTGCGCGACAACCCGTCAGGAATTTCTCGCGCTGCGCGGCCATCTCTTCCTTCTTCTTCTTGCCCATGGCGCGGCGCAGGATATCGGCTTCCCCGAGCGAAAAATTGGCCAAGCAGTTGGCGATCTGCATCACCTGTTCCTGATACAGGATGACCCCGTAGGTCTCGTCGAGAATGTCCTTGAGCTGGGGCAACTCATAGCTGACGCGCGTCTTGCCCTGTTTGCGGTTGATGAAGTCATCGATCATGCCGCCTTGGATCGGGCCGGGGCGGTAGAGGGCATTGAGGGCGGTGAGATCCTCGATTCGCGTGGGCTGGTAGCGGCGAAGGATATCCCTCATGCCGTGAGATTCAAACTGGAAGATGGCAGTCGTTTCGCCTCTGGCGAACAGCTTGTAGGTGTCAGCGTCGTCGAGGGGCAAGGCGTCGAGGTCCAGGTGGGTCCCGCGGTTTTGCTGGACCATGCGCACCGCATCATGGAGCACGGTCAGCGTGGTCAGCCCAAGGAAATCCATTTTGAGGAGGCCCACGCGCTCGAGCGCGTTCATGTCGTACTGCGTCGTGATTTCGTCGCGATTGGTCTTATAGACCGGGACAATTTCCGTGAGCGGCCGCGGCGAGATGACGACGCCTGCGGCATGGGTAGAGGCGTGGCGGGAGAGACCTTCGAGACGCTTAGCAACGGCCATCAGCTCGCCGAGACGCTCGTCGGTTTCGACGGCGGCGCGAAGCTGCGCCGACTGCTCGATCGCCTGGTCAAGCGTTATCTTCAGCTCGTTAGGAACCAGCTTTGCCAGCCGGTCCACTTCGCCATAGGGGATGTCCATCGCCCGGCCAACGTCCTTGATGGCCGCCTTCGCCGCCATTGTCCCGAAGGTGATGATCTGCGCGACGTTTTCGCGGCCGTACTTCTGCGTTACGTATTCGATCACTTCGCTTCGCCGGCGCATGCAGAAATCAAT
>JBGOWC010000104.1:0-6667 GCA_041478415.1 Terriglobia bacterium | reverse complement strand
GGAAGCCCGGCTGCAAATCGCAGAGGAGATTCGACGGAGAGGGTGCGAGTAGCTAGCCTCAGGTGTAGGGACTAGAAAAGACGGAATGTGACTTCGATCGGGACGATGACTGGCACAGCCTTGCCGCTGGGGCCGATGGCAGGCCTGAACTTCCAGCCTCGGACTGCTTCGATGGCCTTTTCCTCAAGGCCGAGGCCCGGGCCCTTGACGACCTGGATGTTCGTCGCGCGGCCGTCCGCGGTGATGATCACCTGCAGAACAACCGTTCCCTGATACTTGGCCTTCCGCGCTTCCTCGGAGTATTGCGGATCGGGGCAGTAGAGACACGACGGAATCCCAACGCCGTTCACTCCGGCGCGAAACGCTCCGCCGCCGGTGCCGCCGCCGGAGCCGGGGCCAAGCCCCGCACCGTCGCCGGAACCAATCCCGCCGCAGCAGCCCGTGCCGATGCCGCTCCCGCCGCCCGGCCCGCCCGAATTATTCACCAGCGCCGCAAGGGGATCGCCGTAATTGGAAAGCGCCGGATTCATCACCTTCAGATCCGGCGGCCCGAGCAGCGTCGGATCCATCGCTAGCTTGGGATTTTGATTCTTGATCGTCGCCGAAGGTGGCGTGAATTGCGTCATCGCAAACCGTGGCGCGCGGCCCTTGGTTGGAGGCAATGGCGAGCGGTCGCCGCCGCCACCGCCGCCGCCGGCTTTATCATTGCCCGCGGGCAGCTTCGCGACGTACGGCGAGATATCGATGGCGTTGATGCCGATGCCCGGCTTCGTGTTTGCCTGCGTCGTTTGCGGCAGCATGTTCGTGAAGATGGGCACGACCAGCAGCGCAATCAGCGCGCCGTGCAGCCCGACGGAAATCGCCTGCGTCCATCCGAAATTCGTGTCCTTCGTCCAGATATCCTTCACCTTGACAAGCTTGCTGGTTACCTGGAGCGGTGGCAGCTTCGCCGGGAAGAACGCTTCCTTCAGCCTTTGTCCGAACCCGCCAAATCCCGCGTTCCAGTTCACTTCCAGCCGGCTCTTTCCGGCGGTCCTTGAAACCGGAGCCGAGCGGAAAAATTCCCTCAGATTTTCGCCGAACCCGCCCCCATAGGCCGGCGGCCGGAACGGCGCGCCGGCGCGATCGATTACCTTGATGGGGCGCTCGATCAGAAACTGCTTCAGGTTGGACCAGAAATTATCCGGCACAAGGTGCGGCGGAGGACCGAATTTCGGCAAGACCGATTCAGGGACACGATAGGTCGCTTGCGATGCCGCGGAGGACACCTTTGGCTTCGTTAGATCCGGCGGCAGCAAATTGATAAAGGAGCCCGGCACCTTACTCACCTACTTAGACGTAAATTCTTCCATTCTGGTGCCCACACAGCATCTGATTCGCGCAGGCCGATCCGGGTTGCACGCGCGAACCGGCTGACACCGGCACCACTTCATTGTAACATACGGCGTTACGCTGCTTGCCGATGTTTCCCGCCGTATAACTGGCCGGCAGTACGGCAAAATACAAAGCCGCAAGAAAAGGAGATTCCGACACGCACCCGCTCATGGCCGAACCGCTCGAACTGAAGAAGACCATCAATTTGCCCAAGACCGACTTCCCGATGAAGGCCGGGCTGCCACAGAATGAGCCGAAGCAGCTTGCCGCGTGGCAGGAATCTCACCTCTACGAGCGCATCCTCGAAGCCCGCCAGGGTCGGCCGCTGTTCGTACTCCATGACGGGCCGCCCTACCCGACCGGAACGATACACCTCGGGACCGGGTTGAACAAAATTCTGAAGGACATGATCGTAAAGTCCAAGAGCATGGCGGGGCATTACGCACCGTACGTGCCGGGCTGGGATTGCCACGGCTTGCCCATCGAGACCCAGGTGGAAAAGGAACTGGGCGGCAAGGGCAAAGTGCCTCCCGCGGAATTTCGCCGCCTCTGCCGCGAGTACGCCACGCGCTACGTGGACCAGCACCGCCGCGACTTCAAGCGGCTCGGCATCTTTGGCCGATGGGACGATCCCTACCTGACCATGAGCAATTCCTACGAGGCCACCATCGCCGATGCGTTTCTGGATTTCATGGAAAAGGGCTACGTCTATCGTGGGCGCAAGCCGGTCTATTGGTGCCTCCAAGACAGCACGGCCCTGGCCGAGGCTGAAGTCGAGTACGAAGATCATTCCAGCCCGTCCATCTGGGTGAAGTTTGGCGTTGTGGGTGGTGGTAAAGGCGAAGCGGCGAAGCTGGGCAAAGAGGTCAGCGCCGTAATCTGGACGACCACACCCTGGACGCTCCCCCATAACCGCGCTCTGGCGTTCCACCCCGGCTACGAGTACGCCGTTGTCGAGACGGAGCGCGGCGTGCTCCTTCTCGCGTCGGACCGCGTCGCAGCGCTGCAGGCCGAATGCGGCATCAAGGACGCGCGCGTTCGCGGCACCCTGAAGGGCGGCGACTTCGAAGGCATGAAATTTCAGCATCCCTTCCTGCCGCTGCAGGTTCCCGGCGTCCTCGCCGATTACGTCACGCTCGATCAAGGCAGCGGCATCGTCCACACCGCTCCCGGCCACGGCGCGGAAGACTTCCTGACCGGGCAAAAGTATGGCCTCGAAACGCACGCGCCGCTCGACGACCGTGGCGTATTTCTCGAAGGCCTCCCTGAATACAAGGGCAAGGATGTATTCAGCGCAAATCCCGCCATCGTCAAGCTTCTCGGAGAGCGCGGCGCTCTCCTCGGCGCGAGCGATTACAAGCACAGCTACCCGCACTGCTGGCGCTGCCACAAACCCGTCATCTTCCGCGCCACCGAGCAGTGGTTCATCAAGATGGACCAGACGGCCCGCCCCGGTAAGGGGCAGGGAAATGCCGTCGCGAAAACGTTGCGCGCGGAAACGCTGGAAGAAATTCACAACGTGAAGTGGTTCCCCGCGTGGGGCGAAGAGCGCATGCACGACATGATCGCCGAGCGACCCGACTGGTGCGTCTCGCGGCAGCGCTTCTGGGGAACGCCCATCATCGTTTTCTTCTGCGAGGGCTGCGGCAAACAGCTCGACGATTTTACGGCGTTGCGGAACGTCGTGCAGTGGTTCAAGAAAGAGGGAGCGGACGCCTGGCACCGCCATTCGGCGGAGGAACTATTGCCGCCCGGGACGAAATGCTCCTGCGGTGCGGGGAAGTGGCGCAAGGAGAACGACATTCTTGACGTGTGGTTTGATTCGGGCTCCTCGCACCTCGAGGTGCTGCATGGCCCCGAGTGGCCCGCCGACGTCTATCTCGAAGGTCCGGACCAGTATCGCGGCTGGTTTCAGAGCTCGCTGCTCATCGGCATCGGCGTGAAAGGCAAAGCGCCGTACCGCCAAGTCGTCACCCACGGCTGGACGCTCGACGAGCATGGCCGGCCCATGTCGAAAACGCTCGGCAACATCGTCGAGCCGAGAGAGATCTGCGAAAAGTGGGGCGCCGACATGCTCCGCTTGTGGGTCGCATCGCAGGACTATCAAGCGGACGTGCGCATGTCCGACCGCGTCATGACTCAGCTCGCCGAGGCCTACCGGAAAATCCGCAACACCTTTCGCTTCGCTCTCGGCAATCTCGGCGACTTCGATCCCGCGCGCGACGCGCTCGCGAACGACAAGCTCGAGGAAATTGACCGTTGGATGCTGGAGCGCACCGCTGACCTCGTCAAGAAGTGCCGCGAGTGGTATGCGGACTACGAATTTCACCGCGTCTACCACGCCATTCACGATTTTTGCGTGGTGGACCTGAGCGCGTTCTATTTTGACGTTTTGAAGGACCGCCTCTACACCAAGGCGGCGAAAAGTTCTTCACGCCGCTCCGCGCAAACGGCCGTCTATAAGATTACCAGCGCGCTCGTCCGCCTGATGACCCCGATTCTCGTCTTCACCGCCGAGGAAATTTGGAAATATCTGCCGAAGGCGAAAGACGAGCCCGCAAGTGTCCACACCACACTATTTCCCTCTGCGGAGGACTTGAAAGCCGGCCTCAGCGCCTCCGAGTATGAAAGCTGGAGAGAGAACTGGACGCGGCTTTCATTCGTCCGGGGGGAAGTGCTCAAGGCTCTTGAGAATGAACGCGTAAAGAAGGCAATATCAGGATCACTCGAAGCAAGAGTTACTCTATTTGCGAGCGGCAAATTCCTTGAATTGTTCAGGCGTTACGAACCGTCGTTGCGATACCAGTTCATCGTTTCACAAGTCGAGGTCAGCGATAAGGTCGGGCCGCCAGAACCTGGACGGGAATTCCCGGGCAAAGATCATTTTCAGATCGCAATCGCACGCGCGGACGGGCAGAAATGCGAGCGCTGCTGGAACTATTCGACCCGCGTCGGCGAAAACAAACGTTACCCGACGATCTGTGAGCGCTGCAGCGAAGCGCTCGCTGAAATTGAAGGCGCACCGGCCTGAGCACGCCCGGGTCCGGCAGCGCACGATTAACGGGCTGGCACAAGCGGCACAGCCTTCAGGCTGTGCGGTTTTCCGATCCGGGTGGGCGGCGGTAGACTGAGCGGAAAGAGCAGGAGAGCAGGGTTTGATTATTCCTAAGCGATTGCGCTGGCTCTGGCTCACCCTCGGCGTTGTCTTTGCCGATCGCGCCACCAAAGCCTGGTTTGAGGCGCAGACGCCGGAAGGCTACCGCCAAGAACTTCTTCATGATTTCATGTATCTCGTCCACAGCCGCAATCCCGGCATCGCTTTCGGCATTCTCTCGGACGCAAGCTCGCCCTGGGTGCGCATCGCCCTCGTCGCGGGCTCGGTTCTCGTTATCGGCGCGCTCGCGTGGCTTTTCGTCGCCGGTCACACCGGCGGACGGCTTACGGCCGCGGGCCTGGCTTTCCTTCTCGGCGGCGCAACGGGAAATCTCACCGACCGGATTCTGCGTGGAGCCGTGACGGATTTCTTCGAAGTCTGGCTCGGTAGCTACCGTTGGCCGGCATTCAATGTCGCCGATTCCGCCATCACCATCGGCGCCGCGCTCGTCATCCTCGATATCCTCTTCGGCGCGAAGCACCGTGCGCCGGAATCTTTTCCCAAACAAGCCGGATGAAGCAGGAATTCGTTGTCGCCGCCGAGGAAGCCGGAGAGCGGCTGGACCGCTCGGTCGCGTCGCGTCTTCCCGAGCTGAGCCGTACGCGCGTCAGCGAGCTGATTGACGCGGGCCTCGTCAAGGTGAATGGCCGTGCCGCCAAACGCTCGCATCGCCTCCGCGCCGGCGATCGAATTGAGGTAAACGCCCAGCCGCGCCCCGCGCTGCGCGCCGAGCCAGAAGCGATTCCGCTCGACATTCTTTACGAAGACGCCGACTTGCTCGTCGTCAACAAGCCTGCCGGAATGACCGTCCATGCCGGCGCGGGCCACGCCAGCGGCACACTCGTCAACGCGCTTCTCGGCCGCGGGCAAGATCTCTCACAGGGAGGCAGCGTCCTCCGGCCCGGCATTGTCCACCGCTTGGATAAGGAAACCTCCGGCGCCATCGTCGTCGCGAAAAACGACGCCACGCACGCGCGCCTCGCAGAGATGTTTTCGCACCGCGAAATTTCAAAGACCTATCTCGCCCTCGTCGAGGGCCGGCTTGCCGCAGAGCGCGGGCGGATCGAGCTCGCCATCGGTCGCGACCCGAAGCGCCGCGTGCGCATGACCGCGCGCGCCGGCATGCGCGGCAAGACGCGCGCGGCCAGGACCGACTGGCGCGTTCTTGCTCGGATCGGCGCCCCGGGGAAGAGTCCGGCCTTCACCCTCGTCGAAGTCCAACTCCACACCGGCCGGACGCATCAAATCCGCGTGCACTTCTCGGCGCTGCGTCATCCCGTTGTGGGCGACACGCTCTATGGAGCCGCTCGCCAGGAGCGAGTCGGCAAAAACATGCTGCCCGCGCTTGGGCGGAATTTCCTCCATTCGGCGCGGCTCGCGTTTGCGCATCCGCGCACCGCGGCCCCGCTCAGTGTGCGTGCTCCGCTTCCCGTGGAATTGCGAGAGTACTTGCAACAGCTCGCCGAAGCCGCCAGCGAGGCCCCCGGCCGCATTGACGCTGCACTCGGCGGATACCTATAATTCAAACCGATGCGACGCACACTCATCTCGCTTCTGCTCGCCGCGGCCGTTCTCCTGGCCGCCGCAACCGATCGCGCGCAGCAGCAACAGCCCGCGCCACCGGCCGCTCCGCAAGCGCCGGAAAAGCTCGGCGACCAGGGCAAGTTCATTGTCAATATCAACCTCGTGGACGTGCTCTTCACCGTCCTGAACCGCAGAAACAAGCTCGTCCCCAATCTGGATAGGGACAGCTTCAAGATCTTCGACGACAATATTCCGCAGGACATCCGTTTCTTCAGCCGCCAGTCGGATCTTCCTCTGCGAATCGGCATGCTCCTGGATACCTCGAACAGCATTCGTGACCGCATTCAGTTCGAGAAGGACGCGGCGACGGGGTTCCTCTTCAGCGTTCTGCGCCACGGCAAAGATCAATCATTCGTGATGACCTTTGACGACCGGCCCTATATCCAGCAGAGTTTTACCGACGACGCCGGCCGTCTGCGCGACGAAATCATGGACATGAAGGCCGGCGGCGGCACCGCGATCTACGATGCCGTCTATGAAGCCTGCCGGGACCAGCTCAGCCATCCGCCGCGCCCGGCGGGCGACCAGCCGGACGTCGTGCGCCGCGTCCTGGTC
>JBGOWC010000246.1:0-3970 GCA_041478415.1 Terriglobia bacterium | reverse complement strand
CTTCCATGCGCGTATCCCGATGCGTTTTCGCGAGGATGGAGGCTGCCGCGATGGAGATGCTGCGAGCATCGCCCTTAATCAGTGATTTTTGCTCGATCAAGACGTCGAGCTGCATGGCGTCAATCAGTAGGTAGTCGGGCTGAATCGTCAGTAGCTGTAGCGCGGCAGTCATCGCCTGGCGCGAGGCTTGGTAAATGTTCCAGGCGTCGATGCGCTGCGCGTCCACTTCGGCGATAGCCCAGGCGAGAGCGTGTTCGCGGATGCGTGGCGCGAGCTCCGCCCGGCGTTCGGCGGTGAGCTTCTTCGAATCGTCCAGGCCGACGATGCGCCGCTTGGGATTGAGAATCACCGCGGCGGCAACGACTGGGCCAAACAGCGCGCCGCGTCCGGCCTCATCAATGCCGGCGATGCGCATCCAGCCTAGTTTGCGCGCCGCTCGCTCGAAACGGGAGCAGCAGAGTCGGCTCATTCGTTCGCGATTCTAGCACGCCGCGTGACCGGCAAGAGCGGCGGAGAGACAAGTGTTTCTTTTTCTTCTACTCGTAGCGAAGGGCGACCATGGGATCGACGCGCATGGCCCGCCGCGCGGGAATCCACGCGGCAAAGAATGCCACCGCGAGTAGAACAAACAGAGCCGCACCGAGAAGGAACGGATCGTGCGCGCGGACTTCGAAAAGCAAAGACTCCAGGAGACGTGAGCCGAGCCAGGCTCCCAGAAGACCGAGCGCTGCCCCAGCAACCGTCCAGCGCACCATGTTCGAAAGCACCATTTTCAGAACATTCCGGGGAGTGGCGCCGAGCGCGATTCGAATGCCGATTTCCCGAGTTTCTTGCGCGACCAGGAATCCGACCACTCCGTAGATACCAATCCCCGCAAGCAGCACGCCCATGCCCGCGAACAAAGACAGCAGGACCGCAGTGAATCGGGGCCGCTGCGCCAGCTTTACGACCCGCGTCTTCATACCCTCGATCGTCACCGGAACTGTCGGATCGATGGCCGAAGTTTCCGAACGAATCCATTGCGCAATCGCCTGTGGATTGATCGCGCTCTGAATGATTACGTGTGCGGAGCGGAAGTAGCCGTCAGTCTCATTTTTCCAGGGAATGTAAAATTCGGGATCGGCGGGCGTGGCGAGGCCGTTGTTCTTCACGTCACCGGCGATGCCGACGATAGTGCGCCAATCGTTCTGTGAGGCAAAACGAAACGATTTCCCCATGGGATCTTCACCGTTGGAGAAAAGTTTCCTCGCGAGCGCTTCACTGAGGATCACCGGTCTTTCTGCGGGCGAACGATCCTCTTCGCGAAAGCCGCGGCCGCGCAGGATCGGGATGCCCAGCGCAGGAAAATAGCCGGGAGTGACGTAACGATAGCCAATCATTCCGCCGGTGCCATTGCTGAATTTCGTGTGCCCGGGAATTTCGATGGATGATAGAAAAGTGGCTTGACTGCCGCCGGAAGGAGGCAGCGTGTCGCTGAAGGCCAGCCAAGTGATGCCCGGCATTTGTTTGAGCCGCGCTTCGACCTGATTGAAGAAGGCTAGCTGCTTCGCGGAGTCCGGATAGCGATATTCGGCGAGATCGATTCCCGCAGTGATGACGCTCTTCGTATCCATGCCAAGCGCAACGGTTTCGAGCTTCCAAAGGCTGCGCAGAAGCAGCCCAGCTCCGGCGAGAAGAATCAGCGAAACGGCAATCTGCACCGTGACCAGTATCTGGCGAAGCATGCCGCGCGACGCTGCACGGTTATCTTTTCCGGCGAGCAATTCAGGCGCGGGGCGACGCAGCGCCGAAGCTAGTCCGAAGAGAATGCCTGACGAGAGTGATACGCCGAGCGCAAAGAGCAACACGCGAAAGTCGATGGTGGCCTGTTCGAGCCGCGGAATACCCTCGGGCGCAATCGAGACGAACAGACGAAGCAAGAGTTGCGCGAACCAGCAACCCGCGAGGCCACCCAGCACTCCCAGGAGCAAGCTTTCCGTGAGTGCCTGACGAATCAGGCGTCCGCGCGTCGCGCCAATGGCGTTGCGAACGGCCAACTCCCGCATGCGGCTGGAAGCCCGCGCGAGAAGCAGGTTTGCGACGTTGGTACACGCGACAAGCAGCACCGCCAGAACCGCTCCCAGAAGGACCCACGAGGCGACGCGGGAATCTTGTATCTGCCGATCGCGGAGGGAGCGTACGCGGAACGACACCTCGTGACGAAACTGTGGCGGAACGTAATTCAGGGACTGCTGGAAGAGCGGCTCCATCGCGGCCGCTGCTTGCTTGATGGTTATCCCGGATTTGAGCCGCGCAAAGGCTCTCAATATGACTTGCCGGGCGTTGGGCCCACGATCGGTAGATCCATCGAGAGCGGAGGGAACAAGAATGTCGTCGTGGCCGAGGTTGGGCATTTCGAACTGTGCCGGGAGAACACCGACAACTATGGTGGGCCGCCCGTCGAGTGAAATCGTGCGACCGGGGAGATTGCGATCACTGGCGAAACGGGAACGCCAGAGTCCATACGAAATGAGGGCGACGCGTGTTGCGTTAGGCCGGTCTTCGTCGCTCGTGAAATTCCGGCCGAGGAAAGGTTGAATGCCAAACGTCGGCAGGAATGTCGATTCGACCAAAGCACACTTCAGGCGGACAGGGTTCTGCTCGGTAAGATCGCAGTCCGCCCCGCCGGGAACAAATGAGGTTACGGATTCGAATGGAGTTTGCGTTTTTTTCCAGTCGACGTAATCAGGACCGAGCACGAATTCATTCGCTTCGAAGGGCGCCTTATCACCAAAGCTGACCAGTTGATCGTCATGGGGATAGGGAAGGCTGCGGAAAAGAATGCGGTCGACGACGCTGAAGACGGCGGTGGTGGACCCAATCCCCAGGGCGAGAGTAAGGATCGCGACCATCGCGAACCCAGGGCGTTTCGCCAGTCCTCGGAGAGCAAATCGCAGGTCTTGCAGCAGCGCGTCGAGAAACTGGAAGCTGCGCTGTTCGCGGTACATCTCTTTGGCTTGTTCGACGCCGCCGAATTCGCGCTGGGCGGCATAGCGTGCTTCCACCGGACTCATGCCACGGCGAATATTCTCCACCACGAGCATTTCCAGGTGCGCGCGAAGTTCTGTATCAAGGTCTCCGTCTAGATGCTGTTTGCGGAATAAGCCGCGCAAACGCGCGCTGAAAATACGGAGCCATTCCACATCAAGCTCCTTCCGTACCGCCGAGCAGGCGTGCCATGAGTGCGGTCATGCGCTCCCAACTCGCGGTCTCTGCGAGTAGCTGCTTGCGCCCGGCGCGCGTGAGCGCGTAATACTTCGCCTTGCGGTTATTTTCTGAAGCGCCCCATTTTGAGGAGATCCAGCCCCGCTGCTCGATGCGTAGCAAAGCAGGATAGAGCGTGCCCTGGTTCAGCTTGAGCAGATCTTCGGAAACTTGCCGGACGCGCTGGGCAATGCCGTAGCCGTGCAGCGGGCCCATGGCGTGAAGGGTTTGCAGAACAATAAGATCGAGCGTGCCTTGCAGAACTTCCCCGCGCGGAGGAGCCATGTTTTCTCCTTTAGATAAACAACAGGAGCATAGGCTTTGCCCTGTTGAATGTCAACAGGAGGGAGTTCTTGCCGGACGGTGATGGCCAGTCGTCCTGCATTCCGATTGACGGGCCTTCTCAGGGCGTGGCAGCATACCTTTGCCACAAGCGTTATACCCTACGGAATTCTGACGACATTTCTCTGCAAGGAGCAGCCCAGCGATGATCGTGAATCAATACGCGCGCCTACTTCCTTCTTCTAAATTCCTCACTTCAGTTCTATTGCTTGGGGCTCTCCTCGCAAGTCGGCCCGCTCTCGCCCAAACGCGGCACATCGAACTGAACGACTACGCGAGAATTACTTCTGTTTCCGACCCGCAGATCTCACCCGACGGCAAGACCATCGTTTTCGTGGTCTCGCGGCCGAATCTCCAGCAGGACCGCAGCGATCGCCAACTCGTG
>JBGOWC010000139.1:0-5870 GCA_041478415.1 Terriglobia bacterium | reverse complement strand
GGATAGGGCGCATAGCGGGTGCGGCGCATGGCCTGTTTTTGTTCGAAGGGCAGGCCGATGACGAGGCGGGAAGCGATGAACTTGGGGGCGCACATCAGGACGGCCTTGGCAGCTACGGTGAAGAGCATGCCGTTGTGGAAGGAGGTGACGCGGACGGCGTCTTTTTCCTGGACGACGGCGACGACGGTGGCATCGCCAAGCATGCGGTCCTTGTGCTTCAGCGCGAGGACTTCGACGATCTTGCGGGTGACGCAGCCGAGACCGCCGGGAAGAATTACGCGGCCGTCGGGCTCATCGCTGATGACCGCCTGCACGTTGCCGATGCCGAGCATGGCGCTGGTGTCTTCGGTGGCGGCGCCCCAATTGGAAAGACCCGCGGCGTCCCACCACTGGGCGATTTCGCCGGCGTATGGCGCGGTGTACTTGCTGAAGGGCTCGGCGTCGAGCTCGAGGACGTGCGCGCGCAGGTCGATTTTGCGCATGTCCTCGCTGAACTTGCGGAAACTGTCGCGGACTTCCTTCTTGTAGGGAAGCTGAGCGATGCCGCTACGCCAAGTGTCGGGGACCCAGGTGTGGTTGACGATGGTGGGGTCGGCATCGTTCACGGGAAGGAGCTTCACGCCGAGCTCGCGCATGAGCTGGTCGCCATGGTCGCCCTCGTAGGCATAGGCGGAGCCGGTGGCGTAAGGCTGGCCATCGAATTCTTCCTGATACGCGTTGCCGCCGAAGTGGTCTTCTTTTTCCAAGAGCAGGAAATCCAGATCGCGGAGGAAATAGGCGGCGGAAAGACCAGCCGAACCCGCGCCGATGATGACGACGTCGGCGTTGCGAGTGGCGTCGGGACGATCGAACTGATGGCCGTCGCGAAGAGCGTGGCAGACATCGAAGTGCTCGCCGTGAACGGCTGCGGGGCGCCCGCCAGCGGAAGAATCAGGCTCCGCGATCAGGGAATGCTCGACTGGACAGCCGGCTGTCACTGATCCGGCGACGACGAATTTGATGAAGTCACGACGAGAGTGCGACATGATTCCCCCTAAGGTCTTTCGAGAAACTCTTGAACAACGGTTTCAGTGCCGCGCGTGCGCAGGCGGTACCAGATCACAATCAGGACGACGGATGCCGCGAAAATCAGCGCCGAGATGGCGTTGATCTCCGGGGTGATCCCGCGGCGCAGGCGGCCCCAGATTTCAAGGGGTAGCGTGTTGTCGCGGCCGATCAGGAAAAACGTAACCGCAATTTCATCCATCGAGAGCGTGAAGATAAGCAATCCCGCCGCGACCAGCGGCAGCTTCAGATTTGGAAGGGTGATGCGCCAAAACGTCTGCCATTGGTTTGCGCCGAGATCGAGCGAGGCCTCTTCCTGCGCGCGGTCCATTTTCTGCAAGCCCGCGAAGAGCTCCGTCGTGGCCACCGAGATCAGGGCGGTGCCGTGGCCGAGAAAGACGGTGACGAGGCTCAGCTTCAGTCCCGCGAAAACGGTAAACATCAGGAGCGAGAGTCCGGTGATGATCCCCGGCAGGATCAGCGGCAGCAGGACCAGCCGCCGGAAGAGTCCCTTGCCGGGGAATCGCGCGCGGTCGAGCGCTAGCGCGGCGAGCAGCCCGAGCGTGAGCGAAAGCACGACTCCAGCTGCGGCGACGAAGAGGCTGTTGAGGACGGCGTCCCAGATGGCGGCGTCGGCGAAGAGTTGGCGGTACCAGTCGAGCGTGAGATGCCGCGGCGGAAAGCCGCCGACGCCGTCGCGATTGAAGGAGTACGCGAGGAGCACGACGATCGGGAGGTACACGAAAGCAAAAACGAGCGCCGCGTACGCGGTGAGCACGGGCGCGCGCCGAGTTGTTGTGGCGCCGCTCATTTGAATGACCACCGCTTCTCGAGACGCTCGGTGAGGAAGAGGAGCGTCACCGTGAGAAAAAGAATGCAGACGGAGATGGCGGCGCCGAGCGGCCAATCATATGCCGCGCCGAACAGGCTCTGCACGACGTTGGCGATCATCGTCCCGGAAGGCCCGCCGACGAGGAGCGGCGCGAGGAAATCGCCGAGTGAGAGCACAAAGGCGAATGTAGCCCCGGCGAGAAGGCCAGGAAGCGAGAGCGGAAGTATCACGCGGAAAAATGTGGCGCGCGGACTGGCGCCGAGATCCTGCGAGGCTTCGACGAGTGGACGCGGGATGTGTTCGAGCGCGGCGTAAATCGGCAGGAAGACGAACGGCGTGTAAATGTGCGTCAGCATCAGGATGACGGCGAACGGGCTGTAGAGCAGGAAGCCGACCGGCTCGTTCGTTAAGTGAAGGTATTGCAGAAACCCGTTTAGGACGCCGTCGCTGCCAAGAATCGTTTTCCACGCGTAGCCGCGAACAAGATAGCTGACCCAGAGCGGCACGATCACAAGCTGATAGAGCAGCTCTTTTCGCGGGCCGGCATGAAAGGAGAGATAGTAGGCGAGCGGATAGCCGAGGAGAACTGAGCAGAGCATCACCGATGCGGCGATGCGCATGGTCCGGAAAAGCACTTGGAGGTAAACGGGATTCGCGAGGAGCGCCCGATAGTTCTGCAGATTCCATTGATGGACGAGGAAGCCATCGCGCACGGCCCAGAAGCTGTGCGCAAACATGAGCGCGTAGGGAAGGAGCAGGAAGAGCGCCACCCAGAGGAGCGGCGGGGCCGAAACGATCGTTTTGTACAGACGCGAATACATTTGATGAACAGCCCGCCCTGGTTCGACTTCGCTCACCACAAGTCTAAACAGCGCGGCTACGGCAGATTTTCCTGCCGGGCATTATTCCCGGACGCGAATCGCCTCCGCGGCCGAGAAGAAAAATTCCTGCTCGCCGTCGAGCGGCCCGCGAGCCAGAATTCGAACGCGCAGCGCCTGGCCGTCCCCGCAGGCGACTTCGAGGACTTCACTCGATCCCCCATAAATCTGCTGGCGAATGGCGGCGCGAAACGTTACGGCGCCCGCCGGGCAATCTCCATCCTCGGAAAGCCGTATGTCTTCCGGACGCAGCGAGAAGAGGGCCGGGCCTTCTACTCCGCTTGCGGGCCAGCGCAACGCGCCACACGTGGCTGCGCCAGCGCGGACTTCGGCGCGCAGAAGATTCGTCTGGCCGATAAACTTTGCGGTATAAGCCGTCGCGGGGCGCGCATAAATTTCGCGCGGCGAGCCTACTTGTTCTAGTGCGCCGTCGCGCAAAAGGGCGATCCGGTCGGAGAGCGCCATGGCCTCTTCCTGATCGTGGGTTACGAACAAGAACGTGATGCCGATCTCCCGCTGCAGCGATTTCAATTCGGATTGCATCTGCTTGCGCAGGTTTGCATCCAGCGCGGAAAGCGGCTCGTCGAGAAGAAGCAATTGCGGGCGATTGATGAGCGCGCGCGCGAGCGCGATGCGCTGTTGCTGCCCGCCGCTCAGACGGGCGGGGTGGGCGGAGGCGTACTCCTGCATTTTCACCATGCGCAAGGCCTCGTCCACGCGCCCGGCGATCTCGTTTTTCGGCACGCCCTGCACGCGCAGGCCGTACGCGACGTTTTCGTTCACGCGGAGATGCGGGAAAAGCGCGTAATGCTGGAAGACGGTATTCACGCGGCGGCGATACGGCGGGAGCGTATCGAGCCGCTCGCCGCCCATCCAGATTTCGCCGGAAGTAGGCTGCTCGAATCCCGCGATCAGCCGCAGCAGAGTGGTTTTTCCAGAACCGCTCTCGCCTAGAAGAGTGAGAAATTCGCCCGCGGCGATATCGAGTGTCAGTCCCCGCAGGACTTCGCGCGGGCCGAAGCGCTTGGCGACCTCACGCACCCGCAGCAGCGGCGCAACGCCCGCGCCCGGCGGATTCGCGTGTGCGGGAGCGGCGGTCACTGCGCGGCCTTCACCTCATTCCAGATTTCGTTGTACTTCGCGCGGCGCGGCACATCTTGCCAGAAGTAGATTCGCTGCATGTACGCGTCGGGATCGTCGAGATGAAGATTTTTCTTTTCCTCGGGGGTCAGGAACTGCGCCGCACCGGGATTGGCGGGGACATAGCCGGTCACGTCGGTGGCTTTTTTCTGCGTTTGCGCCTGGATCATGTACTCGAGAAAAGCGTGAGCGAGCTCGCGGTGCTCGCTGGCGGCGGTGATCATCAAGTGGTCCATCCATCCCGTCGTGTTTTCCGTGGGGATGGTCTCGCCGATGGGAAAATTCAGCTTGCGGAGCTGGTTGGTCATCAGCGGCCAGCCCATCGCGGCGGCGACTTCATGATTTTGAAAGAGATTGGACAGCTCGCCGCCAGTCGTCCAGATCTTGCGGACGTTGGGCTTCAGGGCGATCAATTTCTTCTTTACCTCGCCGAGTTGCGCGTCGGAGAGGTTATAAAGCTGCGCCGGGTCGGGCTTGTCGTAGCCGAGAATCTGCGCGGCCATGTAGATCGTTGAAAGATCGTCCCAAATTGAGATCTTCCCCTTGTACTTCGCGTCCCAGAAGACGGCCCAGGAATCTGGCGGCTGCGCGAACGCCGTGGTGTCGTACAGCAGCGGATTCGGTCCCCACATGAACGGGACGCCGTACGTATTTCCGTTGGCCTTTACGAGGGGAAGCGCGCGAAGCTTCGGCGAAAGCTGCGCATAGGAAGGAATCTTTGCCAAATCGAGCGGCGCGGCGAGGCCGGTGCGAGCGATCATTCCGGCGACGTCGCTCGAAGGCGAAATAACGTCGTAGTTCGCCGCGCTGCCGCCGCGCAGCTTGGCGACAAGTTCGTCACTTGAGCCCATGTACGACGCGACGACCTTGCAGTGGTGCGCCTCCTCGAATGCGCGCACGAACGAAGGATCAGCGTAGCCTTCCCAAACGAGCAGGCTCAGGGTTTCTCCCTGCTTCCGGCACGCGCCGGCCGCCAACGCCAGCATGGCCGCGAGCACCGTCGCCCGCTTCGCAGCTCTTCGGATGTGCGTTGTTTTGTTCATGCGCCTCTTTTCGGCTGCTCATCTTCAACGACTAGAATGTGGGCGGCGTATTGACCCAGAGCAGCCATGCTTCCCGCTGGCCGGGATTTTTCCACCGGTGCGGGGTCGAGCTTTCGAAATAGAGGCTGTCGCCAGGCCGCAGACGGTAATGCTCCCGCCCGCTCAGCCAGATTTCGAACTGACCCTTGAGAATGTGGAGAAACTCTTCTCCCTCATGCGTGTAGGACTCGCCGCTGCTGCCGCCGGGCTTGATGCGGAAGAGGTGCGGCTCCATCGCCGTATTTCCCCACGCGAGCAGCTCCATGCGCACGCCCGGCGCCGTCTCCAGGACCTTTCTTTGCGCGGGACGTACCAGCCGCGGGTTTTCGCCGGGCGGCTCGAAGAGGGAAAGAATGTTCGTGCGATAAAAGCGGGCGATGCGGCGCAAGGTCGAAACCGAGGCGCGCATTTGGCCGCGTTCGAGCGCGCTGAGAAATCCGGTGGAGACTTTCGTGGCGCGGGCCACCTGGGCAAGGGGAAGACCGCGGCGCGCGCGCAGCCTCCGGAAATGCTGTCCGGGGTGCGCAATGCTTTCCGCAGGCGGAGCGACCACGCCCTGCCGCTTCAGCACGTGCACGATCGCCGCGGGGTTCAGCCCCCGCGCACGCCGCAGAAAGATCGCCCGCTGCAGCAGGCGCACATCCAGTTCCTTGTAGAGGCGATACCGGCTGCGAGTGCGCTGCGGCGTGACAAGTCCCAGCGCTTCCCAGGCGCGCAGGGCGGAGGAAGAGATGCCCACGCGCCGCGCGACTTCGCTGATGCGCAGGAGTTTTCCCGCAGCGCCGACGCGGGTTTTCGATCGGCGCGATAAATTCTTTCTGCTTGCCACCGGCCCCCGCATTCTCTAAGTTTGCTGGATTATAGTAAGGTTTCCGGGGCACAGCAACCGCGAAT
>JBGOWC010000364.1:0-2509 GCA_041478415.1 Terriglobia bacterium | reverse complement strand
CGTCTCGATTCGGATCCGAACTACGTTTTCCATCTGCCGCCCGAAACGCTGCCGCCGGTCGCGGACATTTACAACGTCATGCCCAATCGCTGGTACATCCCCATTCCGGATTACAGGCGCTATCCGCAGAAGGGCGAGTACATCTACACGAAGTCGCGCTGGTACGATCCCTTCAATCGGAATCGGCTGAAGGGTGATTACCCGATCTGGCCCTCGCATCTGGGAAAACAGACCTTTTTGAATATCACAGCGACGGCGGAGACATTTTTTGACGAGCGCCGCGTGCCGCTGCCGAGCAACGTGAGCTCCGCGCGGCCGGGCAGCGACGAGTTTTTCGGCAAGGGAGAGCAAGCGTTCTTCGACCAGACGCTGCGCGTCGCGTTCGATCTCTTTCACGGCGACACGGTCTTCCGCCCCGTGGATTGGCGCATTCGGATCACGCCCGAGGTCAGCATCAACGACGTGAAGGTCCGCGAGCTCGGCATCGTCAATCCCGATGTTCGCAAGGGAACGAATCGGTTTGACGCTCATGCCGGCCTGCAGGAAGCGTTCGTCGAAGTGAAGCTGCGCGACCTCAGCGACAACTATGACTTTGTCTCCATCCGCGCAGGCATCCAGCAGTTCAACAGCGATTTTCGCGGCTTCCTCTTCGTCGAAGAGCAGCCGGGCGTGCGCGTCTTCGGGAATCTCCATTCCGACAAGATCGAGTACAACGTGGCCTATTTTCATTTCCTTGAGAAAAACACGAACAGCGGCCTGAACACGTTTGACCGGCGCCATCAGCAAGTCGTCCTCGGAAACGTCTATCTTCAAGATTTCTTTTTTCCGGGGTACACCGCCGAATTCACTGTCGCGTGGAATAAAGATGATGCGACCATCCACTACGACGACAACGATTTTCTGGTGCGTCCCGCGCCGATCGGACTCGTCGTCAATCAGGGGCCCGGCGGCGGCCCGCTGCCGCACAACATTCGCGTTGGATATTTCGGCTGGACGGGCAACGGCCACATCGGACGCATCAATATCAGCCACGCATTTTATCAAGCGGTCGGCAAGGACGATCTAAATCCCATCGCCGGCAAAGCCGTGACCGTGAACGCGCAGATGGCCGCCGCCGAGTTGTCGCTCGACCGCGACTGGGTGCGCTATCGCATCTCCGCGTTTTATTCCTCGGGCGACGCGAATCCGCGGGACGGCCGCGCGCGTGGTTTCGACACCATCGTGGATTTTCCCGCGTTCGCCGGCGGTATTTTCAGCTTCTGGAACCGCGAAGGCATCCGGCTCACCGGTTCGGGCGTCGCGCTCACAAGTCCCGGCAGCCTTCTGCCCAGCCTGCGCTCGAGCAAAGAAGAGGGACAGGCCAATTTCGTCAATCCGGGAATTTTCATCGCCAACGCCGGGGCAGACATTGACATCACGCCGAAACTCCGCGGCTTCCTCAACGTCAACTATCTGCGCTTCATGCGCACCGAGCCGCTCGAGCTGCTACTGTTTCAAGCGCCAATCCGCCATAGCATCGGCGTGGATTACGGCGCCGGTGTACAGTATCGGCCGCCGCTCACGGAAAACATGATTCTGACGGGTGGTGCGGCGGCGCTGACGTCGGGCCAGGGTTTGAAGGATATTTATGGCGGTAGAACGCTTTTCACGGTGTTCGGCGCGGTGAGGTTCACGTTTTGAGAGACTCTGGCCGAGTTTCGCTCGCAGTCGTTTTGCTGCTCCTCACTTCAACGGGAATCGCGCTCCTCGCCGAACGCTCCCGCGCGGGTCTGCCCGCGCCGCACCCGCAATCGCTCGAAGTCCGCGGCCAATCGCAGGAAGAGGCCCACCGCAAGAGCGCGGGCTGCATCACCTGCCACATCTCGACCGACGAACCGACCATGCACCCGACGAAGACCGTGCGCCTCGGGTGTGCGGATTGTCATGGAGGGAATTCCGATGCGCGCGCAATTCCCGGGAGCGCACAAAATTCAGCGGAAAACATGCAGGCCAAAGAAAAGGCGCACGTCCAGCCGCGCAATCCCGCTTTCAAGAATCGCAGCGCGCTGCCCGAGCGCGTCTTCACGGACTGGCTGAAAGAATCCAAGGAGTACGTGCGCTTTGTGAATCCGGGTGACCTGCGCGTTGCGCCCGAAACCTGCGGCGAGATCGGGTGCCACGCGAACGAGGTCCGCGCCGTCTCGACCAGCATGATGACGCACGGCGGTTTTCTCTGGGGCGCGGCGCTTTATAACAACGGCGCGTTTCCGCACAAGAATGCCTACTTCGGAGAGAGTTATTCCGCCGACGGCCAGCCGCAGGCGATCAAGGCCGCGCCTCCGCCGACGCCCGAAGAAACGCGGACCAAGGGGATTGTTCCGCAGCTTGTTCCGCTGCAGCGCTGGGAAGTTTCGCAGCCGGGAAACGTGCTGCGCGTCTTCGAGCGCGGGGGCCGCAAGAAAGCGGAAGTCGGCAACCCCAACCGCGACGAGGATCCCGGCAAGCCGGAAGATAAATTGAGCGACCGGGG
>JBGOWC010000077.1:0-7543 GCA_041478415.1 Terriglobia bacterium | reverse complement strand
CGCTCCGCGCTTTCTGCCGCGCGTCGTTGATCTGAGGATCAATCTGCTGGTGAATCGTTTTGTACTGCCCCTGCAATCCGGTCATAATTTGATCGAGAGTCTGCCTTTGCGCTGCGGTCAGATGCAACTCTCCATCTAGGCGCTCGACCATATGCGCTCGCCGGGCCTCTTCCGTCCGGCCTTCGGCGGCCAAGGCGGTGCGGTGGCGCGTGAATGCGTACCCGAGAACGCCGCCGAGCGCCACACCGAAAAGGAACACGGCCGCGATCCAGAGCGCCGCTTTGCGCGTTGCCGGAGTCGTGCTCATGGCTCCCTCCCGACAAGGCTCGCGAGAACCTCATCGTGATTGGCCGGCTGCGGCGCCGGCTCGAGCGATGCCCCGGCCGTTTCCGCCGCCGTGCGTCGCGGCGCCACATCGGGCCGCTTTTCATAGAGCCAAGTCGAAGCGAGAACAAGGACGATTGCGGTGCCCCACGCAAGTCGCGCCGCCAGCGCGGGTACGGCGTACCAGGGACTGGCAGAGGTAGCCGGCATGCGCTCCCGTTCCTGATGGGCGATGGCTTCTATCACGCGCGCCGCGAAATAAGGCCCCGGCTCTCCCGCTGCTTGCAGATGCTCGCGGAGCAGCCGCCGGGCCACCAACGCGTCGTTCAAGACCGCGCGGCATTCGCCGCAACCCTGGACGTGGCGGACAAACTCCGGCTCGGCATCCAGAAACCGTTCGGGCAAGGCGTTGCCCGGCGCATCGAAGAATCCATCGATTCGCTTTTGAGCTTCCCGGCAAGCGCCGTGACTGCTCTTCATGCTTTCCACTCCTCTGTAATGCTCCCGGTACGTTAGATGCGTGCCTTCGGGACCCAGGTTTCAGTCAATCTTTCCGATGTTGCATTGCGAAACGTTTCCGGTGGAACTGCACCATCCGGCGCCGCGCGCGGAAAAGCCGCACCTTTACCGTGTTTGCATTCAGCTCCAGAATCTCACCGATCTCTTCGACAGAAAAGCCCTCCACTTCTTTCAGGATCATCATGAGGCGGTCACGCTCATCGAGAGTTTCCAGCAATCGCTCGACGTTTTCTTTCGCTTCGAGGCGGTCGCTGGCGTCGCGCCCGCCGCCGGTGGCCTCGCTCGTCGCGCCGAACTGCCGCGCCTGGTCTTCGCTCAGATCCGATTCATAGACCAGTGGACGCACGCGCTTCTTGCGCAGGAAATCCCAGCACTCGTTCACCGTGATCTTGTACAGCCACGTGCTGAAGGCTGCCCGTTGATCAAACCGCTTCAGGGAAAAATAGGCCTTCACGAAAACCTGCTGCGCAACGTCCTCCGCGTCCTCTCGCCGGCGCAAAATTCCCCCGGCGACCGCAAAGACGCGGCGCTGGTGGCTCCGGACGAGCTCCTCGAAGGCTTCCGGCGAGCCGGCCTTTGCCTGCACGACGAGCAGGCGGTCTTCCGCCGCCGCGCCCGGGGCGCGTTTCATCCGCGCTGCGGGGTCGGCCGCCTGTTCTGGCTCCAGTTTTGGGACGCGGGCCATAGCCATGGGGTTACGCAGCGTGCAAATACGAACGATCGAACCAGCAACATTGACACGGGCGTTTCAAATCAGCCGGGCCAACTTTCCCCTTGCCTCCCTCTTATCTACATGGAATAATGCACGCATGATTATTGGCGATCGTCTTCGCGCACTCCGCGAAGAAAAGAAGTTATCCCAGGGCGACATCGAGAAACGCACCGGTCTGCTGCGATGCTACATCTCCCGCGTGGAGAATGGCCATACCGTTCCCGCCATCGAAACGCTGGAAAAGCTGGCCCGCGCTCTTGAAGTGCCTCTCTATCAACTCTTCTACGACGGCGAAGAGCCGCCTCAACTCCCCAACCTGCCCAAGCGCAAGACGTCGGATGACATCGCCTGGGGCAGCACGGGGAAAGAAGCCCGCTTTCTCAACAAGCTTCGCCGCCTGTTGAGCAAGGTGGACGAAGGGGATCGCAAGCTGATCCTCTACATGGCCCAGAAAATGGCCCACCGCTGACGGCGAGAGTTCTCTCTTCCGTTCGTATCGGCCTCGCATCGGATTCGATGTGAGTTATCGGGACGCGCGCTGCATTTGGGTGCAGCGCGCAACCGGACCCCTTCCCCGCCTCGCGTTCGAATACTTTTTTTCCTCACTCCCATTCAATCGTGCTCGGCGGCTTGGAGCTGATGTCATAGACCACTCGCGTCACGCCGCGTACTTCATTCACGATTCGCGTGGAGATATTCTCCAGGACTTCCGCCGGCAAGCGGGCCCAATCGGCCGTCATCGCATCCTCTGATTCAACGACGCGGACGGCAATTGTCAGTCCATAAGTTCGCCCGTCACCCATGACCCCGACGCTGCGCACCGGCAGGAGAACGGCAAAGGCCTGCCAGACCTTTTGATAGAGCCCCGCGCGGCGAATCTCCTCGACAACGATGGCGTCGGCCTCGCGCAGCGTCGCCAGGTCTTCGCGAGTGACCTCGCCAAGAAGCCGCACGGCCAGCCCCGGCCCAGGAAACGGATGTTTCACCAGGACTTCATCGGGCAGTCCCAGGTCGCGGCCGATCCGGCGCACTTCGTCCTTGAAGAGGTCGCGCAGCGGTTCGATCAGCGCAAAGGGCATGTTTTCCGGCAGACCACCGACGTTGTGATGGGTCTTGATCGTCGCCGAAGGGCCCTTCACGGAGACGGACTCGATGACATCCGGGTAGAGCGTTCCCTGCACCAGATACTTGATTTCACCGTGCCCAGCGCCTTCCTGAAGCTTCTTCGCCTGGTCCGCAAAGACAGCAATGAACTCGCCGCCGATGCGCCTTCGTTTTTCTTCCGGATCGGTGACGCCTCTAAGTTGCGCGAGGAATCGCTCCGTCGCATCCACGCCAATGACGCTCAATCCGAGCCTCTTGCGCAGCATCTCCAGCGTTTCCTCGAATTCGTTTTTGCGCAGGACGCCGCTGTTCACGAACACGTTGATAAGCTGGTCGCCGATGGCCCGATGGACGAGGACAGCGGCGACCGTGGAATCCACGCCGCCGCTCAGCGCACAGAGCACCCGGCTGGAACCGACTTTCCGGCGAATCGCTTCCGTCGTCTCCTGGATGAAGGCCGCACCGCTCCAGTTGGGCCGGGCCGCGCACACCGCGAATAGAAAATTCCGCAGGATGTCCGTGCCTCGTTCGGTGTGCTTCACCTCGGGATGAAATTCCACGGCGTAAATCTTGCGCTGCGGGTCTTCGAGAGCGGCCACGGCATTCTCCGTTCTTCCCGTTAGCCGAAATCCCGGGGGCAGCGCCATAACGTGGTCGCCGTGACTGTTCCAGATGCGCAAAGTCTTCGGCAGGCCCGCGAAGAGCATCGAGCCCGTTTCCCCGGGCCCATTCTGAAGATCAAGCTGCGCGCGGCCATATTCACGGCGCTGCGCCTTCTCTACTTTTCCTCCCAATTGATTGGCGATCCATTGCATCCCGTAACAGATGCCAAGCACCGGCACGCCGAGTTGCAGCACCTTCGGATCGCAGACCGGCGCGTCCTGGTCATAGACGGAGCTTGGTCCCCCCGAGAGCACAATACCGACGGGTTCGAACTTGCGGATTTCCTCGATCGATGCGGTGCACGGCAAAATTGCCGAGAAGACCTGCTGCTCGCGGATGCGGCGCGCGATCAGCTGCGTGTACTGCCCGCCAAAATCGAGAACGACTACGCCGCCAAGTTCCGTCATCAACCCTCCCACTTGCGAGTCGAGCGCTCGCTTCGCGGCCGATTCCATCAAGCCACCACCAGGTTGACCAGTTTGTCCGGCACGACGATGCGCTTCACGATTCGTTTTCCGTTCATGTGCGCCGCGACGGCCGGGTCGGCCAGCGCGCGCGAGATGACTTCCTCTTCGCCGAGCCCCGCGGCCACGCGCAGGTGACCGCGCACTCGTCCATTGATTTGCACCACGATTTCCACTTCCTCATCGCGCGCGAGAGTTTCGTCGAACGCCGGCCAGGCCACCGTCCAGAGGCCGTTCGCGTGGCCGAGCATCTCCCAGAGCTCCTCGGCCAGGTGCGGAACCATCGGCGCGAGCATCAGCGTCACCAGTTCCAGCACTTCTCTCAATACTTGCGGCCGGACGCCTTGTTCGAGCGGCTCTTGCGCGTGAATCTCGTTGAGCAATTCCATGATCAGTGCGATGGCGGAATTGAAGTGCCAGCGCGTCTCAAAATCGGCGGCGACCCGCCGCAGAGTTTGGTGGGTCTTCCGGAGAAGGATTTTTTCCTTGCCGGATGCCGTCGCCGGCTCAAACCCAGTACGCAATGCGTCCTGAAGCCTCGCCGCATGGCGATCCACCAGCCGGAACACCTCGTTGAGGAAACGGACGCAGCCTTTGATGTCTTTCTCGCTCCACTCCAAATCTTTTTCGGGAGGCGCGGCAAACAACGTATAGAGCCGCCCCGTGTCCGCGCCATACTTTTCGGCCATTTCTTCCGCGCCGACGACGTTGCCCCTGGATTTCGACATCGCCTTGCCGCCCTTCAACACCATTCCCTGGGTGAAAAGCCGCGCGGCGGGCTCGCTGTGGCGGATCAAGCCGAGGTCGCGCATCACCTTGCACCAGAAACGCGAGTACAGCAGATGCAAAATCGCGTGTGTGATTCCACCAATGTACTGGTCAATTGGCATCCAGTAGCTGACTTTGGCGGAATCGTACGGCGCAGTGCCGTTGTGCGGATCGCAGTAGCGGTAGAAATACCACGACGAATCCACGAACGTGTCCATCGTGTCCGTTTCACGCCGCGCGGCGCCGCCGCACTTCGGGCAGGTGGTGTTTACAAATTCCGGCGTGGCCGCGAGCGGCGATTCGCCCATCCCCGTCAGCTTGGGATTTGGCGGCAGAATGACGGGGAGCTGCGCGTCCGGGACCGGGACCATGCCGTCTTTCGCGCAATAGACCACCGGAATCGGCGTGCCCCAGTAGCGTTGCCGGGAAATGCCCCAGTCCTTCAGGCGAAAAACGATCTCACCGTTGCCAAAGCCGCGCGATTCCGCGTCCGCGGTCATCTTCGGGATCGCAACGCCGGGGGCAAGGCCGGAATAGGGGCCGGAGTCAACAACGGTTCCCTGCTCGTGCTCGTCGAACGCCGCGGTCAGGATTTCGGCGAAGAGCGGCGCGCCATCGAGCGGCTGCACGACGACACGAATCGGCAGGCCGTACTTGCGGCAGAATTCAAAGTCACGCTGGTCGTGCGCGGGCACGCACATCACCGCCCCGGTGCCGTACTCCATGAGCACGAAATTGCCAACCCAGATGGGAATTTGTTCGCCGCTGAACGGATTCGCCGCGAAGCGCCCGGTGAAGAATCCTTCTTTTTCAGCCGTCGCAAGGTCCTCCGCCTTCACGGACGCCTGCCGCATCTCGGCGAGTGTGCCCTCGGCTTCTCCGCGATTCGGCAAGCCTTCGAGCAGCTTCGCAAGAATCGGGTGCGTCGGCGCCAGGATGACGGCGGTCGCGCCGTAAATGGTGTCAATGCGAGTGGTGAAGATTTCGATTGGGTCAGCGCCGGGGACATTGGCGACGGCAAATTTCACCCTTGCGCCCTCGGATTTGCCGATCCAGTTGCGCTGCATGGTGATGACCCGCTCGGGCCAGCCGCCTTCGAGCAATTTCAAATCGTCGAGCAGTTGATCGGCGTACGCCGTCGTCCGGAGAAACCACTGCTCGATTTCGCGCGACTCGACCGGCGTATCCTCGTGCCGCCAGCAGCATCCGTTCACCACTTGTTCGTTTGCGAGCACGGTGCAGCATTTCGGGCACCAATTGACGCGGCTCTTTTTGCGGTAGGCCAGGCCGCGCTCAAGCATGCGCAGAAAAAACCACTGGTTCCAGCGGTAATACTCCGGTTCGCACGTCGAGATCTCGCGGCGCCAGTCGTAGCTAAAGCCGAAGCGGCGCAGGACGCGCTTGAATTCGGTGATGTTGCTGTTCGTCCAGGTGCGCGGGTGGGTGTTGTTTTGGATGGCGGCGTTTTCCGCCGGCAGGCCGAAGGCGTCCCAGCCCATGGGATGAATCACGTTGAAGCCGCGCATGCGCTTCACGCGCGCGACGACGTCGCCGATCGCGTAGTTGCGCATGTGGCCCATGTGTAGCGTTCCCGAGGGATACGGCAGCATCTCAAGCACATAGTATTTCCGCTTCGAGGGATCCGCTTCCGTCTCGAAGACGCGCTCCTCTTCCCACCGCGTCTGCCACTTGGCCTCGATGGCCTGCGGGTCGTATCCCGACCCGGTCTCTTGTGGGTTGTACTCCGCCACGCCCGCTATCCCCTTTTCCGCGCCTTCTTCGACTTTTTTGTCGGTCTCTTCTTCCTCCGTGACCTCTGTGGCCTCCGTGTTGAAATCTTTCTCTTCTTTGCCGCGGACTTCTTCACTGCCGCGCTCAACATGGAGAACCCCTTCTCCGCGCGCGGCGCTTGTTCTTTCAAACCCGCGAGCTCCCAGAGCGTTTTCACGTTTCGCCGGTCGTCACCCGGACGGTCAATCGGCGTTTCAAGCAGGAACGCCCGCCCGGGAACGCCTTCCGTCGCACGCGCGCTCAGCCGCGGATGCGTCAGGATTCGCCGGAATGCATCCAGCCCGATTTTCCCTTTTCCGATATGCTCGTGCCGGTCCACGCGGCCGCCGAGCGGAATTTTTGAATCGTTCACGTGGAACACGGGCACATTTTCCATCCCAATCGTGCTTTCCATCTGTCCAATCGTGGACGCCAATCCGCTCGCGCTCCTGATGTCGTAGCCCGCGGCAAAAAGATGCGCGGTATCCAAGCATGCCCCGGAGGGTATCCCGTTCAGCGCTTTGAGAATTTCTGCGACCTCTTCAAGTCGCCAGCCGACGGCCGTGCCCATCCCCGCCGTGTTCTCGATGAGAATGCGCAGCCTGCCGAACGGCACGCGCTTCGCCGCCTGGCGGATGCTGTCGGCAATCGTCGCAACAGCCTGTTCGGGAGTCGCTTCGCCGCGCGAGCCGGGATGCACGACCAGAAAATCCGCGCCCAGCGACAACGCGCGGATGAGCTCGTCGTGAAACGCCTGGATCGAGCGTACCCGCAGCATCGGCTGCGCGGCCGCCAGGTTGATCAGGTAATTCGCGTGAATGACCAGCGGCCCGAGCCCCAGGGCTTCGCGGCGCTCGCGGAAGGCCTTCGCATCCACCTCGGGAATGCGCGATTGGCCGCCGGCCCACATCCGCGGGCTCGCGGAAAAAATCTGCAGCGCGTTGCAACCCAGCTTGCGCGCCGATTCGAGCGCGTACAAATAACTTCCGGCAATCGAGGTGTGAATCCCGATGCGCAGGCTCCCGTCCATCCATGCGGGCGGGACCGGCTCTGGCTCAGGTTCCGGGCGGTATTCGTCTTCCGGGTCGAACTGTTCTATTGGGGTGTGCTGCGGCTCCGGCATTCGTTCAGGTGACCATTCTGTTCCGTGGGGAACCTCTCATTCTAGCCGACGCGCCGGAAATCGCCAAGATGCGTCTTTCATGTTCATTTTCCATCG
>JBGOWC010000053.1:0-8623 GCA_041478415.1 Terriglobia bacterium | reverse complement strand
GGGATGGGTGGCGGTGCCATGGCGCGCCATGCTAGCAGAAACCCGCCTCCCGCGAGCGCGAACCGCCTGAACCCCCGGACAGTACACGACGAGGCACGACTGCTCTTGCGGGGCCGCACAATGCATTCGTGCGCCTCTTAAAATTGGTGTGATGGAAGGCGCACGTTTGTCCCGGAGGCGGTCATGAAAGCGGTCCTTGCATTGATCATCATTTATGTCGGCACATTTTTCATCATTCAGCAGGGAGCGCAAGACGTCGCGGCGCAAAATGCGCCCGCTACGGCGAGCCAAGGCGCGGCGAAGAGCAACCCGGCGGACATGGATTCCGCGAAAGAAGCGGACATCCGCTCGCTCATCGAATTGGTCGGGACGCGGGACCTGATTGACGCCGCCGCGGATAAATCCGGCGCGCAGTACAGCGAGAAAATCAGGATTCTGATGCCGGACAAAGACCGCGCGCAGAAACTTTCCGAAGCATTCACGGCCCGCTACAAGGCGCGCTTCAATGCCGACGAAATGGCCGAAGAGCTGGTGCGCATCTACGACAAACATTTCACGGCCGATGAAATCAAGGGCCTGCTGCAGTTCTACGGCTCGCCGCTGGGGCAGAAGTTCGCGGTGGAAATGCCGGCGCTGATGCAGGAGGCGCAGGTTTCGGGTGCCGCGGTGAGCCAGCGCGCCGCGAAAGACGCCTGGCAGGACATGCGAGCGCAAAACCCGGACCTTGGTTCATCGCAACGCGCGTCCCGCCGGCCATAGCGGTGGACTGAGCGGCCCGCCTACTTGAAGCGCTTCTTGAATTTGATGTCCAGGCCGAAGGTGCCGTTCTGATCGCGCAGCGCAATGATGGAAACGTTTCGGTTGACGTTGTATTCGACCTGAATCACCTGCTGCTGCGTCGATGTCACATTTGAAATATACGTGATCGTGAGATTGCGCGTGATTTGCTCTTCCACGGTCACACGCGCTGCGGCGCTCTGCGATGAGCCCGCGCTTCCCACTCCTCCGAGACCCGGGTCCACGCGCAGCCGGGTGATCCCGAAAAGGCGTTCGAGCCGCCCGCCGAGCTGGCTCGAGATGGCTTCGGAGAGCAGCGCCGACGCTCCGGAACCCCCGCCCTGGGTCGTGCCGCCGCTGCGGACTTCTGCTTCGGAGCTGGTCTTGCCGAGAGCCAGCAAGGTGACGATGTCGTTCGCGGGCAGCGGCGGGTCCGAGCGGTAGGCGAGGGAGAGCTTGCTCGCGGGCCCGTTGAAATTCAGGGTGATCTCGTACTGCTGGATCGTCGTGCTGGCTTCGACACTCAGAACGGGATCCAGCCGGAACGGGTTTGCAAAATTGAGGTCGCCGCGGGCGACGCGATAACGATTGCCGGCAAAATTCAGATCGCCGGACAGAATGTGAATGTGGCCGAGCAGGATGGGATGCTCCCACGTGCCGCGCACGCGGAGATTGGCTTCGGCCTCCAGCTCCGCCCCCGGCCATTCCATGCGCGCATCGGGCGTCGAAAGCGCCTCGACGTCAAATTGCAGGTTGCGAAGAAACGGCGAGCGCGTGGACGGCCCGGAAATTCCTTCCTTCGCGGCAACCAGAGCGCCGGCGATTTCGAGCCCCTCATTGAGGGTGACGCGCTCGACCTTGACGCGGCCTGCGAGAAGGCCCGCATCGGTCGTTCCGGTCAGGCGGAGCGCGCCGCCGGCGAGCCAGCTCATTCCCTCGGGATAGCGGATGCGGACGCGGTCCGTTCGCGCGGTGATGTCATAGCGCACGGGCCGGTCGGCGTAGCTCACCGTGCCGGATAACAGGAGAGTCCCGCCGCCGGCCTCGGCTTTGACGTTTTCGAAGAAGAGCCGGGTGGCGTCAAAGACGACATCGCCGGTGACGGCGGAGAGCCCGGTGGGGAAATCACGCACGCGGGCCGAAGCGCCCTCAATGTGCACGCGGCCGGTCACGCGCGGCCGGTCGAGTGTGCCCTCGATGGACGCATTGATCTGCGCCGGGCCGCTCGTTTCGACCCCCGGGAAGAGCCCGCTGAGCAGCTTGAGGTTCCAGGTGCCATCCATCTTGAGTCTGAGTGCCCGCGAGTCGCTGAAACGGATCTGGCCCTCGATGGAGAGGTTGGTGTCCGGCCCGCGGAAGGCCGCTTGAGCAATGCGCAACTCATCGCGCGAGGAGCGAAATCGCACCGGCCCGGAATTCTCCAGGGTCACGTGCGCGGATTCAAAAACCAGACGCGTGAGATTGGCTTCCACGGCGATGGATTGCGGTTGCGACAGCGCGCCGCTGAGCTCCAATTCGCCGTCCACGCTGCCGTGCCCGGACACCGCCGGGAGATGCACGGCGGCGAGGAGGAAAGGACCGAGATCAAACTGGCCGACGGAGATTTTTCCACTAACCGGGTAGTCATCGCGCAGCGCAATCGTGAGCAGGCCGGAGAGTTTTCCCGCGGTCATCGCCGAGCCAAGCTCCAGCCGCGCTTCGCGCCCGTCCGAAGTGAGCTTGCCGTCAAAGCTGCCGAGGATATCCTGGCCGACGCGCAGATCCACGATGCGAAAGGTTCCTTCGCCCCGCGGTGCGGCGAGCGGCCCCTGCGAATTCAGCCGGAAGCTCAGCCGCCCGCCCACGGGCAGCCGCTGCGTCTGGAGTTTTTCGAAGTTTTCGAGGGGCAGAGCTGCGCCCACTAGCTCGAGAGAGACGCTGCGGTCCGCGAAACGGTAGCCGGCCGTTCCGGTCACGATTCCCGCTCCCTGGCCCGTTTCCTTTCCCGGCGGAAAAATCCGCAGCTCTGCATTCGCCACGCGAACTTCTTCGGGGTTCCAGTTCAATTGGCCGCGCAAGCGATTGAAAGAAACGCCGTACACGCGGCCGTCGGCAAGATCGAAGAGCCCCGTCAGACTGGGTTCGGCTCGCGTGCCGCGGCCGTGGAATTGTCCCGTCAACCGGCCGCTGAGGGGATAGGAGGCGCCGACGAGCTGCTGCACGCTTTCAACGGAGGCTTCCGTCAGGTTTGCGTCGGCGGTCCATTCGTTGTCGGGGAGAATGCGCCAGTGCGTGAGCTGAAGAGTGGCTTCGAGCTCCGCATCCATGTCACCGCGCCGGGCGCGGCCGCGTGCGATGGAGAATTCGCTTGGCGAGTAAGCGATGTCACCCTCGACGAGGTCGAAGGCAAGCGAGCCGTAGCGCACTTGTTCGCCACGAGCGTGCCCGAGAAAGGTGGGACTGCCAACGGGCCCGAGGATACGGCCGTCCCAGCGGGCGTGCCCGGCGACGTTCAGCGCCTTTTCGGACGAGCCCAGAGCGATTCCCTGGATGGCGTGGATGAAATCGTTCCACGGGGTCAGATCGCCGGCTTCGAAGCGCACGTCGAGCGCGGAGTCGTCTCTTGCGAGAAGGCCGGAAACGTTTGTCCGGCTGGTGGGCGTCGTGAATTCGGCCGAGTTCACGAAAAGTTCGCGGGGATCGTGCCGGTAGCGGAAGGAAACGCGCGCTTCGACGGGGACATGGCCCGGCGCGGGTGTTTCCGGGGCGGACCAGCCGGACTCGCCGGACACTTCAAAATGCTGGAAGTCCGCCGTCCATGTTTCGACCGTGTCGGAAGAGACGACGGCGTCCCAGTTCAGCTCGTTCACGGGGAGACCCGGACGTTCGAGAGCGTTGAGAGTGGCGGCAAGGCTCACGCTGCGCGCGTGAGTCTCCGCGCGAAACGCCAAGCCGGGAAAGCGCATCGAAACGCGGCCGGTAACACCGCCGCCAAACGCCTGCGCGGTGAAATCCGGCACCTCGATACCTCGATTGTCGAGCTGATAGCTGCCCTTGCTCGTGAAGCCGGAAGCGCGGAAGTACGGGTAGTTCATCGCGACGTCCTGCGCGGAATAACTCCCGCCGAGCCGCACCTGGCCTTTTGCAAACGTTCCTTCGCCGCGGTAGTCGGCACGGCCGGAAGGCGTCATCGGTTTGCGCAGAATTTCGCGCAGATCCTCGAGGCGGAGCCAGCCACGATAACGGAAGGTCCAGGCCGGCTCGGCAAAACTTGCGAGTTGCGCTTGAACGTCCACTTGCGAGCGGCCAAAGCGCACGATGGCCTGCTCGATGGCGAGCCCGGCGCGCGAAGTCGAGAATTTCAGCGACAGGCTGGTCCGCACGGGAATGTAGCGCTGCGCGGTGATGCTCAGGTCTTCCCAGTTGAGCGTGCCGAGATAGACCGTCTGCTGCGGCGCGCCCCCGGCATCGAGCGCGAAGCGCAGCGCGCCGCCTTCGAGAGAGAGCGGGGTGCGCGTGTCGTTGTACAAAATCCAACCGTCGGTGATGCGGACTTTTCCGACGCGCAGATCGAAGAGGCGCTCGGTCAAGGGCTTGGAAGGCGCGCTCGTTCGCGGCGGCGAGGGGATATTGCTCGAGCCATCTTTCTCCACGCGGATGTGCACGCGAGGGCCGCGTACCAGCGCCTCTTCGAGAGAAATCTTTCTGCTCCAGAACGAGTCCAAGCGCAAGTTCATCTGAAGCTCATCCGCCGCGAAGAAAGGCTCGGTGCCGGCCGGCTCGCGGCCGTGAATCACCAGGCTGCCAAGCGTCACGCGGAGATCGCGCCAGCGCATCGAGAATCGCTGGAGCTCGACGCGGCCGCCGGTCATGGCTTCGAGCCGGCGGACAAGCACCCGGCGCAGGAAGGGATCTCCCGCGCCGCTCCCGAAAAAAATCGCCAGGGCCAGAACGATGAGCGTTATTTTGATGAGCAACACCCAGACAACGTGGCGCAGCCAACGCCAATTCCGGGTGCGCTTCAGGCCGCTCATGCGCTCACCTTCACCACGTGCAAGCGCGCGCGGCTTTCCTTCAGCCAGCGGTCGGCCTGTTCATTGATTCCGCGCTGGACGAGGATTTCGCGTATCGAGTCTCGCGCGGATTCCGGGGAAGGCGGGGCTTCTCCCTTCGCCTTCGCGAGCGGCAGAATTGTTTTCTCGTAGAACTCGTCAATCGCGCTTTGCTCGATCTGGATGGCTGGCCGGAATCGCGAATCGAGATAGTTCGTCAGATAGATCTGCCCCGCGACAATCCGCCGAAGCTCGGCTTCGCTCAATCCCGCGTCGCGCAATCGTCCGGCGAAGACCTCGGCGGAGCCCTGGGAGTTCCGGAGCGATTCGAGGCTGTGGTCCGCATCCGCGGCGGATGGCTGCGGAAAACGCGAGGCTTCCGCTTCGGTCCGCACAATCCACTGATCGATCAGGCGGTCGAGGCGAACCGCATCGTCTTCCTTCCTCCCGTTGACGAGCTGCTGGTAAGCGCCGAGATCGTGCACTTCGCTCGAGAGGATGACGTCATTTTCCACGCGCGCGGCGATGCGGTCCACGATGTCCTGCGTGTGCGCGGCTGCGGCACCGTTGCAAGCGCAGAGCAGCAACAACACGATCGCAACGGCGGGAATGTAGCGCGGGCGAAGCATCAGAACGGCGCCCCCAGATTGAAGAAGATCTGAAACCGCGGGAGGCGCCCCGCCTGCTGGCAATTCGCCGCGCCGCTGGTGCAGGGAATCACAAACGTGGGACGGTTGAGCTGATAGCCGAGGTCCACCCGGATGGGTCCGACCGGCGTAGAGTAACGCACGCCGAAGCCGATCATGTGTGCAAAGTAGTTGAGCTCGTTGGTGCAGTTGAATTGGCACTGCGTCGGATTCAGCGGATCGAAGACCGGCTTTGGCGGAGAGAGGCGCAGCGTCATGCGGCTCAGCCGGCTGAAGACGTTTCCGGCGTCGTAGAAAAGCGCTCCGCCGAGATTCTTTCCGATGTACGGCAGGCGCATGGGAAAACGAAATTCCTGATTCAGGATGAGCTCGGCCTGGCCGCCGACGGGGAAGCCAGCGACGGAGCAGATGGCGGTGACGGGGTCGCAAACAACGCCGTCACGCGGCCCGGCCTGATTGAGAGCGAAGCCGCGCATCGAAGTTCCGCCGCCGGAAAAGAAACGCTCCGGGAGGGGAATCACCGTCGGGAACGGGGCCGAGATCGGGGCGGGAAAGGTCAGCGAGGACGTGTCCCGGTACGGTTGCAGGATGCCGAAGCGCACGGAGCGCGCGAAGCTCAGACGGCGCGTGATCGAGTGGTAGGTGGAATTCTGCGCGAAGATCCGCAGGAAGCTCGCGCTCGAACCGATCTTGGTGTCTGCCAGGCTCACGTCCACGCTATTGAAGCTGCCAAGGGTGGCATTGGAGGGATTGTCGCGCCGGTCGCGAAACCACGTCATGCCGAATTCGGATACCAGCGTCGGCTGGTTGAACAGAGGTATTTCCTGCTCCGGAATCCGCACGTCGCCCACCAGCACCTTGCGGAATGAATACCGGTAGAGAAGCGTTGTGAGCGGTGTCACCGCTTGTGTCAACTGCACCGAGCCTTCATACCGCCTCTCGTTGAACGTGCTGATGTCCCGCGTCTTTTCGGCGAAAGCCGCCGCCTGAAAACTGAACTGCTTCTTGCCGAAGGTGTTCGGCACCGAGTAGCCGAGCAGCGCGCGGCCCTGGAGCGTGCTGCTCCTCAATTTTAGTGAGAGAGTGTCGGCGCGGCCGGTGAGGTTCAGTTTGGCGACTTCGAAGATGCCGCGCGGGCTGCCTCGCCATTCTCCGCCGGTCGGATTGGTCCTGCTGGCGAGCCGCTGAACTTCCATGCCGCCACCGTACGCGATGGTGTAGCGCTTGGTCTCCTCGACCAGGACAACGACGTTCTTATCGGGGTCGGTCCCGGACGGATTCTGCGGCTCAATGGTCACCCGGTTGAAGACGCCGAGGTTGTAAAGGCGGCGCTGCGACTCCACGACTTCGCCCTGACGGAGCGGCGCGTTCGGGCGGACACGCACTTCCCTGCGCACGACGCCGGGCCGCGTGTGGCGGTAGCCGCTATAGAAAATGCGCCGGACGCGCACCTGCGGGCCCTCTTCGATGCGGTAGGTCAGTCTGTATTGATCGAAGGCCGGAGCGGCGGCAGTTTGCCGGGCGATTCCGTTTGTCTCTGCCGGAACCGGCGGCGGTGGGGGGGAAATCTTTTCAGCGGCCGCCCGGAAACGCGCTTCCGGAAACCCTTCGTTGTAATAGAGCGCCAGAATATTGTCCCGGTCGGAGGCGACGTTGAACTCGGAATAGGGCTGCCCCGGCGTCGAGCCAATCACGCCGAGCAACTCTTCTTCGCGGAATGCATGGTTGCCTTCAAGGGAGAGAGAAGCAACGCGCGTCTGGGTTCCTTCCTGGATGACAAACCGGACGAGGAGATCGCCTTCGTTGCCCTTGTAATTGTCGAGCGCCTGCGCGTCAACTTTCACCTGCAGAAAACCGTTCGCGATATACAAATCGCGCATGGATTGCGAGTCGGCCTCGAGAAGCCGGCGGCTGAACCGGCCGGGCGAAGCATACGCAGCGGTCAAAGTCTTCAGCCTGCCGCGGAGCAATTCTTCATTGAAGTAGCGGTTCCCCGTGATTTCAATTCCCACGAGCGTGTGGCGGTCGCCGCGCTCAATCCGGTAGGTGATGACCTCTTCTTCGCCGGCCCAACCGCTCCCATTTTTTTTCAATGCCCGCGTTTCCGTGGTGTAGCTGGCCTCGATGTCGAAGAAACCATTACGCTCGAGGCGCTCACGAATGTTCCGCAGGCCCTCTTCCAGAAGATCCGTGTCCACCGCGCCTTCCTGATAGACAGGCACGAGTTTTTTTAGATCGCGGCTGGAAAGCTTCGCTCCGGTTCCGACGACCTTGACGCGTGGGCCCTCGAAAACTTCCAATTCGAGCGGAATCGTTTTCTTACCAGCGTCAAATTCTCCTCGATGCACCGCTGTCCGCGCGCTCAGGTGCCCCTTCTTCACCAGGAACTTCCGGATGCGTGCGCCGGCCGATTGCAATCGCGAAAGCGTGATCTCCTTTCCGGTTTTCAGCTTGGAGCGTGAAAGCAGCTCGCGGTCGGGATAGGCGGTGTGATTGAGCAAGCGGATTTCACCGGCCCGGGCGCGCGGCCCCGGCAGGACGCGCACCGTCACGTCCATTTGCCGCGATTCCGGATGCGGAACCGTTTCGGCCGACAACTTCGCTTCGTAGAATCCTTCCTCGCGCAGCGTTTCGCCCAGGCGGGAGAGAGCCTCGTCGAGCGCGTCCTTGCGGTAGGGATGTCCGAGGTTGATCTGCATGGCCGCCGCCGCGCTGGCGTCGCTCGGGGGCGCGACCAGGCCCGCGAACTGCACCTGATTGAAGAAGAAATTCTCGCGGACCACAAAATCGAGCCGCACCCCGCCCGGCACGGCCGTGCGCACCGCCTGCAAGTCCTCGTAATCGCCAGTTTGGTACAGGCGCCGCAGGCTTTCCCGCACTTCATCGCGGTCCAGAGGCTTGCCCGCCGCAATGGGGAGCCCCGGTGGAGAATCGGAGAGGACGCGGCCGTCCTGCGACACGATGCGCACGGCGACGACGGGCGCCGCCGCATCGTTCCCAGCGGCGCTGCTCGCGGAAGCGGTTTCCTGCGTCTGGCCGCGCAGAGGGCTTTGCGGGAAGCCCCACAAGAAAACCGCGAGTCCTAGAAGCGCTCCGCTTCCTCTGAAAAAGCCCTTGCGCATGCGCTGATTCGCTCAGACGAAGGTTAGCACACCGGCGTTGCCTGCC
>JBGOWC010000087.1:0-7225 GCA_041478415.1 Terriglobia bacterium | reverse complement strand
CTCGCGGCCGTACTTCCCCTTGTGGCGGGCGTAGGTGCGCCGCAATTGGGCCCGGAAGTCCTCGATTCCCAGGCTGTAGCCCTGTTCGTAAGACCTCTTCTCGTCGGACGCAACGTTTTCAACCGCCGGCGTGCTCGCGCTCTTCGGCGCCGGCGCGCTGATCCAGGCCAGCTTGAATCTCTGGTTCATCTCGTGAGGCTTCATGCTCGCGACGCGCAGCGTGGCCCCGTTGTGATGAGCTCCGTCGGGAATTTCCAGGGCCCTTCCCAGCCGCGAAGAAATCTTGAAACGGCCTTCTCCGGCGTCCTCGATCCTCCACAACTGGCCTTCATCCCGATACCCCGTGCGCGACACCACCACAGTCGTGCTGTCTTTCGCGCTGCCGTCAATGTCCAGCGCCATTCCCGTTTCCGCTGACTTGATGTACACGTACCCGTCGGCCGCGTCTTCGATGTCCCACTGCTGATTCTTTCCGTGCAGTGCCGACCATTGGCACACTGTGCGCCGGTCTTGCATATCTAGGCTCAGGAGCTTGTCGCTCTCCGCGATGACGATCTCGTACCGTCCCGGGCCCTTGTACGCTCCCGAATTGGCCGGCGTCCGCGCCGCGCTCGAGAGAGCGCCAAAGCTCAAAGCCGCCATCACCATGAGCGAATTCCGTGTGATTTTCCCGATTCTATTTCGTGCGCCCATCTCAAAAACCTCCTGTGGATAGGGAAGGTGGGTATGCAAGAAATGATACCGCCTCTGCGGCTCTCGATTCGGAGCGCACCGCTGCCCCTGCAGCCTTTCGTGCACCCTGTACGAATGGCCAGGGGTGCTCCCTGCGCGCCGGCGAGCCTGATCTTCGTGCCGCTCTAGGATTTTTGCGGAAAAACTCCAGTGGCACAGCCTTTAGGCTGTGCGCTTCCAATAGCTGCACGCGCGAATCAATCGCTTACGAGCCTCAGTGATGTCTCCAACTGTCACAATCGGAGTTTTTCCGCAGTCTGCTAGCGCTTCTTCGCCACCCCGATGAGGATCATCTCTTCGCGGCCCCCACCGCTGGCCATATACTCTCTCAGCTCAAATCCTCCGTCACCCACGGCCACACCTTCTCCACGGGCCGCGCGATCTCCACGCTCGCCTCGTTGTGCCCGTGCCCCGACCGGAATCCCGCGAGCCACAGCCCCAGCACTAGCAGTGCGGTCAATCCCAGGAAGCCGCCAAGAATTCTCACTACCCACTTCATCTCCACCTCCGCTTATTTGGAGTGCGGCGGCCCTTACCCTGAGCGCAGTCGAAGGGTGCCGCCGCTTTTTCCTCGTGTAGGGGCGGCCTTCAGCCCGCCCCTGTTTTTCCGCTATTCCGAGCACCGCGAGCCGAAGGATCCCCTCTATGTTTTCTTTGTCTTCCACAGCCCAACCGTGTTTCCCTCGGGGTCCATCATCCATGCAAACGTCCCCGTCGGAATCTCCACCGGCGGCACCAGCGTCTTCCCGCCGAGCGCCTTTGCCTTTTCCAAATACGCCGCCACATCTTCCACGTCCACGTAAAACATCGTGTAATGCTGCGGCTCGTGCCCCAGCGCCGTGATATGCCCCCCGATCCCGCCCGTCTCCGCCGCAATCATCGCCGCCGGCCCCATCGCCTCGATCTTCCAATCGAACAGCTTCTTGTAGAACTCCTGCGTCTTCCCGCTGTCCCTGCACCCAATCTCAAAATGCACCACCGGATGTGCCATTTTCTTCTCCTGTAGCACAGGCGAAATTTATCCCGACGAATTCGGGAGTCTGCGCTCTTCTCTGAGTGTGCTCGGTGTTCTCTGCGTCTCTGCGGTAGTCTTCTCTCCTCACTCATTTCCCACGCCCGGCAGCGGTATCACCATGTCCTTCCACCGCGTCGGCGGCTCTCCCGCCGGGTCGCTCTTTCCGCTCCACTCTTTGTCCAGCGCGACCGGATAGCATCCCAGAACCAGCCGGAACGCCCGCCCCGCTGCGGGGGAGCCGTCCGCTTTCTTGTACGGCGACGTGTGCCGCCCGATCAATTCCACAATCGCCTTCTCCAGCGCCTTCGTGAATTCCTCTCGCTGCTCCGCCGACGTAAATCGCAGTTCGCTGTTCAACGACATCGTCGCCATCTTCTTGCCCGCCTTCGTCGCCTGTTCCAGCGCCCGGCTCACTTCCTTCTGCACCTGCGCGCCCAGCCCCAGCAGGTACGCCGCGGAAAACCGGTCCCGCGTCACCCGCGAGTCCGCCGCCAGCTTCCCCAGCACCTCTGGAGAAATCACGTAGGCCTTCGCGGAGGCCACGTAACACTGCTCGTAAAACCGCCGCTTCCTCAGCCGTCCCGCGGGCAGCAACAGCCTCGCCCGCGCCATCTCCTTCATGTGGTAGTTCACCTTCTGCCGCGGCAGCCGCATCCGGTGCGCGATGCCCGCCGACGACATCGGCTCGGTGAGGATCTCCAGCATCTTCCGCCGCACCGGATGGAGCAGGGAATAGGCGCGGTCGAAATCGCGGATCACGTGCAGCCCGGTCGGGCGAAGCCGCGGGTTGCCTTTCCTTCGGGGCAGGACGGCCCGGGGCCGCCGGATTCTTGTTTTCATCGGTGCCTTTCCATAGACAAAACGATTTGTCAATCCGCTGCGGCCGGTACTCTCGTATAGAAAAATGAATTTGTCAAGAAAAATTCATTTGTCTATAAAACGCCCTTTTTTGCCTCCCGCTCCCTCCGTCGCCCCTCTCCGATTCGCCCCGTTCGGCCCTGCCTCCTCCCCGTTCATCCTCTCCCCTGCGCCGTTCGCTGCTCCCCGATTGCCGCCCGCCCCACCCGGGAGTAGACTTTCCCTCGGGGAAAGCCTGCCTCCCAGTTTGGGCGCCCGGCTCGTTTTCGGCGTTTCGCCCCGCCACACCATTTTCGGAGGGCAACACAAAATGGCCACTTCCGTCATGACCAAAACCGCGGCGAAGGGCGGCAGCTTCCTCCTCGAATCGCCGCGGCCCGAAGATGTCTTCACGCCGGCGGATCTGACCGACGATCAAAAACTCATCGGGCAGACGGCGGAAGAATTCGTCACCAAGGAAGTCTTGCCCCGCGTAAAAGAGCTCGAAGAAAAAAAGCCCGGCCTGATGGTCGAGCTGGTGAAGAAGGGCGCCGAGCTCGGCCTCCTGGGCGGCGGTGTGCCCGAAGAATTCGGCGGCGCGGGCCTCGACAAAATTTCCACCACCGTGTTGACGGAGAAGATTTCCGTCTATGGCGGATTCGCCGTGACCCATGGCGCGCACGCCGGGATCGGCACGCTGCCGATCGTCTATTTCGGAACCGAAGAGCAGAAGAAAAAATATCTGCCCAAGCTCGCGAGCGGCGAATGGATCGGCGCGTACTGCCTCTCCGAGCCGCAGGCCGGCTCCGACGCGCAGAACGCCCTGACGCGCGCCGAGCTCTCCGCCGATGGCAATTTCTGGATTCTGAACGGCCAGAAAATGTGGATCACCAACGGCGGCTTCGCCGACGTCTATATCGTATTCGCGAAAGTGAACGGCGAAAAGTTTTCCGCCTTCATCGTCGAGCGCACCTTCCCCGGATTCAAGCCCGGCAACGAAGAGCACAAGATGGGGATTCACGGGAGCTCGACGACGCCGATCTTCCTGGAAAACTGCAAAGTCCCGAAAGAAAATCTGCTCCATGAAATCGGCCGCGGCCACATCGTCGCCTTCAACATTTTGAATGCCGGGCGCTTCACCCTCGGCGCATCGTGCGTCGGCGGGTCGAAGCACGTCCTGGCGGCTTCCTCGAAGTACACAAAAGAGAGAAAAGCATTTGGCAAGGAGATTGGCCAGTTCGGCTTGATGAAGGAAAAGCTCGCGGAAATGGCTATTCAGATTTTTGCAGTCGAGAGCATGGTCTATCGCTCGGCGGGAAATATCGAAGCGGCCATGTCCGCGGTTGCCGGCGCCGGCGACAAAGTGCAGCAAACCATGAAAGTCCTCGAAGAGTTCGCTCTCGAAAGCTCCATCGCGAAAGTCTACGGCAGCGAGATGCTCGATTTTGTCGTGGATGAAGGCGTGCAGATTTTCGGCGGCTACGGCTTTCATGAAGACTATTCCGTCTGCCGCGCTTACCGCGACAGCCGCATCAACCGGATTTTCGAGGGCACCAACGAAATCAACCGCATGCTCATCATCCAGATGCTGATGAAGCGCGCCATGGCCGGCCAGTTGCCTCTGATTCCCGCGGCCATGAAGCTCGCGGATGAAATTCTTGCCGGGCCGTCCATGGAAGAGCCGCCGGAAGGTGTCCTGGCGGACGAAGCGCGCGTCATCGCCAACTCCAAGAAGATTTTCCTCCAGGCAGCGGGCGGCGCGGTGCAGAAGTTCCGCGAAAAACTCGCCGACGAACAGGAACTCATCGGCGCGCTCTCGAATATCGTGATGGAGATTTACGCCATGGAGTCGTCGCTGCTGCGCGCGCAAAAAGCCGCCGCCGCGCGGGGCGAATCCGCGACGCAAACGATGCTTGACGCCGCTCGCGTGTTCATCGCCGAAGCCGCCGAGCGCGTCGAGCACGAAGCCAGGCGCGCCCTCGCCGCCGTGCACGAAGGCGACATGCTCACCACGCAGATGGCCGTGCTCAAGCGCTTCGCAAAACGCGGCCCGGTGGACACCATTGCCCTGCGCCGCCGAGTCGCCGCCGCCGTCCAGTCCCAGGACAAATATCCCTTCGAGGGAAGATAGCGCGGCTCCGCTGCGCTGCCCTTCATTTTTTCCGTCCAAACTGTATCACTTGGGGTCACGTGTAAGATTTCTTCTGCCCATACCTGAATGCCGGGCAGAGCCCCTCGAAAATGGTGCGGACGGCTGGACTTGCCCCCGGCTCGTTATATACTTCCTTGAGCGTCGAGAACTGCGGCCTCGGCGAGCCGAATCGTTAATCAAGCGTCCCCCCGAGCCCAGGTAAGCGTATGGCACAGCCTAAACCCCAAAAGAGTCGCGACGAGGATGTCCGCCCGGACGGGTCTACGGGGCTGCGCGCTCCCGTTGTAGGCGAAAGTTCTTCGGGCGCTCTTCCTCCAGATCCGGCGCCCGATCCGGAAGGCGCAACACTCTCCGATCCTTCACCCACCCCAGCATTCGATCCCGGGGCCACTCTCGTGGATGCGGACGAGACGCTGGCGGGCGGAATTCCAAAACCGCCTTCCGCGGGTCGCCGCCCTTCCGGTTTCAGCGCGAAGAATGCCGCGCTGCGGGAGGGAGACGTCCTTGGCGGCCGCTACGAGATTCTCCAGTTGCTCGGCGAAGGCGGCATGGGCGCGGTGTACAAGGCCGCCGATCGCGAGGTGAATCGGTTTGTCGCCTTGAAACTGATTCGTCCGGAGCTGGCCTCCAATCCCGCGATTCTGGCGCGCTTCAAGCAGGAACTGCTCACCGCGCACCAGGTCACGCACAAAAACGTCATTCGCATTTACGATCTCGCCGAAGCCGATGGCGTGAAGTTCATCACCATGGAGTTCGTCGAGGGATCCGACCTGCGCCGGCTTCTCCTCGATCAAGTCAAGATTTCGCCCGAACAATCGGTGGAGATCATTCGGCAGGTTTGTCTGGCGCTGGACGCGGCCCATACCGTGGGCGTGATTCACCGGGATCTGAAGCCGCAGAACATCATGCAGGACAAACAGGGCCGCATCTTGGTGATGGATTTTGGCCTGGCGCGTTCCCTGGGATCTGACGGCATGACCCAGACGGGCGCCCTGCTCGGCACGCTCGAGTACATGTCTCCCGAACAGTCCATGGGCAAGCAGCTCGATCAGCGTTCGGACCTGTTTGCCGTGGGTATCATCTTTTACGAATTGCTGACCGGCAAGATGCCCTACAAAGCGGAGACGGCCATGGCAAGCCTGCTGCGGCGCAGCCAGGAGCGCGCCATACCTGCCGCCGAGCTTGACGCCTCCGTCCCGCGCGGGCTGAGCGACATCGTGAGCAAGTGCCTGGAGCGCGATCTGAATTTGCGCTACGGCACGGCGCAGGAAATTCTGAATGATCTCGATGCGTGGCAGGGTAAGCGTCCGATCGCGGCATCGATTCCGGCAACGGTTCAAGCTCCCGCGCGCCCGCTAGCTTGGAAATGGATATCTGCTGCCGCCCTGGCTCTGGCGGTCGTGATTGGCGGATGGCTGTTGCGCGGGAAGATCATGTCCACAACCGGAAGCAAAGCGGCTGCTGGTCCAGAGGTGTCGCTGGCGATTTTGCCGTTCCGCAATGGCTCCGGTGATCCCACGCTCGATTGGCTCGGCCCAAGTTTGGCGGACATGCTCAGCACGGACGTGGGCCAATCCGCGCACATGCGCACCATTTCTCCGGACCGCTTGCATCAGGTGCTTTCCGATTTGCGAATCACTCCGTACACCACTATCGATCCCACGATGGTTCGGCGCATCGCGGAGTTCAGCAATGCCGACACGGTGGTCTGGGGACAATTCGCCAAGTTCGGCGACCAGATCCGCATTGACGCCACCCTGCTGGACCTGAAACGCGACCGCCGCGCGCCGTTGAAAATCGAAGCCGCCAGTGAAAAGGACGTACCGGGTTCCGTCGACCGGCTCGCCGAGCTGATCCGTAAGAATCTTTCCGTCTCCTCGGACGTCCTGAAAGAATTGAAGGCGAGTTCCTTCCAGCCGACTTCCAATTCAGTTCCGGCGCTGCGCGATTACAGCCAGAGCGTGCAACTGCTGCGCAACGGAAAAAACCTCGAGGCGGCGAAAATGCTCCAGGCCGCTATTCAGGAGGACCCGCAGTTCGCCCTCGCCTACTCGCGACTTGCGGAGACCGACTCGGCGCTGGGATACGACACCGATGCGGAAAAGTATTCTCGAAAAGCCCTCGAGCTCAGCCAGCAGCTTCCCCTCGCGGAGAAATATCTGATCGAAGCGAACCACGCCCGGATCATGAAGGACAACAAGAAGGGGATTGAGGCGTACGAAAACCTCGCCAAGACCTTTCCTGATAATTCTGACGTCGAGTACGCGCTGGGCAGCCTCTATGTGGACAAAGGTGATTTCGAAAAGGCGCGCACACAATTTTCCATGATCCTGAAGACGGATCCGAAGAACATTAAGACGCTTTGGCAAATGGGAGTAGTGGAGATCAGAAGGAACAATCCGCAAGCCGCGCTCGATCCCCTGAATAAGGGTCTCAGCCTGGCCATCCAGGTGGATAACCAGGAGCAGAAGGCGTTGTTGCTGCAGGCG
>JBGOWC010000298.1:0-3298 GCA_041478415.1 Terriglobia bacterium | reverse complement strand
TTCATCGCCGATGAGATTCAGTGCGGGCTGGGCCGCACGGGGCGGCGCTTCGCCTATCAGAAGTTTTCTTCAAAGCCGGACATCGCCGTAGTGGCCAAGCCGCTCGCGGCGGGCTTGCCCCTAGGCGCGATGATTACGACGCAGGCAGTCGCCGGCTCGATTTCGCCGGGGCTGCACGGCACTACTTTCGGCGGCGGCCCGCTGGCCTGCGCCGTTGCGCTCGAATTTCTCCGCACCATCGAAGAAGATTCCTTGCTCGAAAACATCGGCGCGCGAGGCGCGGACCTCCGCGACGGCATCGCGGCTCTGACGAAGAAATTTCCCCTCATCCGCGAGATTCGTGGCGAAGGGTTGATGCTCGGCGTCGAGCTCAGCCTCGAGGGCGGGCCGTTCGTCGCCGAGGCGCTGCGCCGCGGCCTGCTCATCAACTGCACGCACGACTTCACGCTGCGTCTTCTGCCGCCTTACACCATCACGGCGGCCAGCGTGCGCGAGTTTCTCCGGTTGCTGGAAACCGTTCTTTCCAAGACCCCGCGAGTGGCACCGAAGCCCGAGCCGGCATGCACCACGGCTTGGGCACGCTCGGCGCGCGCCGCGGCGAGGTGATCATGACCACTGTCACGGCAACGCCACTCCTCTTGACCAACGATCTGCTGACCGGCGCGGAATGGAATCCCGCGAACTTGCGGGAGCTCCTCCAGCTCACAGCCGATGTCAAGGCGCATCCGGACCGCTACGGCAGCGCTCTCCGCGGAAAATATCTTGCGCTCATCTTCGAAAAGCCATCGCTGCGGACGCGCGTGACGTTTGAAGTGGGCATTCAGAGCATGGGCGGAGCGGCGATTTTTCTCGATCACACGCAGGCGCGGCTCGGTGAGCGCGAATCGATTGCCGATGTGGCGCGAAACCTCGAACGCTGGGTGCAGGGAATTGTCGCGCGCGTGTACGAACAGAAGGTGCTCGACGAGCTCGCGGCCCATGCCGGGATCCCGGTCATCAATGCGCTCTCCGACCGGTATCATCCCTGCCAGGCGCTGGCGGACTTCTTCACTCTGGAAGAAAAATTCGGTTCGCTGCGCGGGTTCAAGCTGGCGTACGTCGGCGATGGGAACAATGTTTGCCACTCGCTCATCTTGATGGCGGCGCGGTTGGGTGTGCAACTCCGCATCGCCACGCCGCCGGACTATGCGCCCGCCGGGGAAGTCGTTGCCGAGGCAAAGCGCGTGGCGCGGGAAACACGGGCGAAAATCGAGCTGTTCGCAGATCCGCAAGAAGCGGTCGCGGGCGCTCAGGCCGTCTATACCGATGCGTGGACGAGCATGGGCTTCGAGGAGGAAGCTACCGTGCGCGAAAAGGTGTTCCAGCCGTACCAGGTGAACACCGCGCTGATGGATCTGGCCGCGCCGGGCGCCGTATTTATGCACTGTCTCCCGGCGCACCGCGGCGCTGAAGTCACCGACGAAGTTCTGGACTCCGCGCAGTCGGTCGTCCTCGATCAGTCGGAGAATCGCATGTACGTGCAGAAGGCCATTCTGCTGACGCTGTTCAGTTAAGGAGCATCCGTGCCGAAGAAGGTTGTGCTCGCGTATTCCGGAGGTCTGGACACCTCCATCATTATTCCGTGGCTCAAAGAAAAGTACGGCTGCGAGATCATCGCCATGATCGGGGACGTCGGCCAGCAGGAAGATCTCGAGGCTGCGCGCAAGAAGGCGCTCGCCACCGGCGCATCGTCCGCCTTCATTGAGGACCTGCGCGAAGAGTTTGTCCGCGGCTACATCTGGCCGACGCTGCGCGCCGGCGCCGTCTACGAGCACACCTATCTGCTTGGCACCTCGATGGCGCGGCCGGTTCTGGCAAAGCGCCAGGCGGAGATGGCGCTCGAGCTTGGCGCCGACGGCCTGGCGCACGGCTGCACCGGCAAGGGCAACGACCAGGTGCGTTTCGAGCTGGCCTACAAGTCTATCGCGCCGCAAATCCAGATCATCGCGCCATGGCGCGAGTGGAACATCGCTTCGCGCGAGGACGCCATCGCCTATGCGCAGGCGCACAACGTTCCCATCGAGCAATCGAAGAAAAACATCTACAGCCGCGACCGCAACATCTGGCACCTGAGCCACGAAGGCGGCGAGCTCGAAGATCCCGCGAACGCGCCGAACGAAGCCATGTGGCAGTGGATCGTTTCGCCGGAAAAGGCGCCGGACAAGGCCGAAGAGGTCGAGATTGGATTCGAGGCGGGCGCGCCGGTAGCCGTCAACGGGAAAAAACTTGGCGCCGTGGACCTGCTGAACACGCTGAATGAAATTGCCGCGAAGCACGGCATCGGCCGCGCCGACATCGTCGAAAATCGCCTCGTGGGCATGAAGTCCCGCGGCGCGTACGAAACGCCGGGCGGCACGCTGCTCGTTACCGCGCACCGCGAGCTCGAAGCGCTCGCGATCGATCGCGAAACACTCCACTTCCAGCAAGGGCTCGCGTTGCGCTACGCCGAGCTGGTTTATTACGGGTTGTGGTTTTCTCCTCTGCGCGCGGCTCTCGACGGATTCTTCAGCGTCTCCCAACAGTGTGTCACCGGCGCGGTCGGCCTAAAATTGTGGAAGGGCAATGTCAGCGTGACGAAGCGCGTTTCTCCCTTCTCGCTTTATCGCACCGACCTCGCGAGCTTCACCATGGGCCGCTACAACCCCAAGGACGCCGAGGGCTTCATCAATCTTTTCGCGCTGCCGGTGACCGTACGGCCCAAAGCCAAAGCCGAAGGAAACTCGTGAGCGACTCCCCGAGCGAAAGCAGATGAGCGCCCCATCATGATCGATCGTAAGGATGACAAGCTCTGGGGCGGCCGCTTCGACCGCGCGCCGGATGCATCGTTCGACACCTTTCAGCGCTCCTTCGCGTTCGATCGGCGCCTGCTGCCCTACGAGCTTGCGCTGGACCGCGCTTGGGCGAAAGCGCTCGAGCCCGTTGGCATTCTGTCCGCGATGGAGGTGCAACAAATTCTCGCAGCGCTCGACCGCCTCGCCGACCGCGCGAAGAGCGATCCCGCGTGGATCGCAAACGACAACGCGGAAGATGTGCACCACTTCGTCGAAAAAGCGCTTGTCGAAGAGCTTGGCGCGGTCGGCTGGAAGCTGCACACCGGCCGCAGCCGCAACGAGCTAATCGCCACCGATTTTCGGCTCTTCGTGATGGATGCGGCGTCTGCAATGCAGCGTGGAGTCGTTGCGTTGGCAAAAGCGCTCGTGGATCAGGCGCAGGCAAATCTCGGCGCGCCGATGGCCGGCATGACGCACATGCAGCACGC
>JBGOWC010000214.1:0-4397 GCA_041478415.1 Terriglobia bacterium | reverse complement strand
CGGGCAAAGACGATGGCGTTGGATTTGACGTGCTTCGAAACCTTCCACGCGAAACGCAGGTCGCGCATCTCTTCGGCCGTCGGCACGCGTTTGGTCACGGTGCGCAATTCGTTGTCGCTCAGTTCGCCAAGGTCGGGATTCTGCACCAGGACGCCGCCGGAAATCTGCTTGAGCTGAGGCGATCGTTCGGGTTCGAGACCCTCGGGCGGCAATTCCAGCAGGCGCAGATTTTTCTTCGCGCCAAATGCGGCGCGCGCCTTCTCATCAAAACCCGGTGCGACGATGCATTCGACGAACAGCTTCGCCACTTCTTCCGCGGTGGCGCCGTCCACCGCGCGGTTGAATGCCAGAACTCCGCCAAACGCCGAGATCGGATCGCAGGCGTACGCCTTGCGATACGCTTCAAGCAGCGTCTCCTGCTCCGCCGTGCCGCACGGGTTGTTGTGCTTGATGATCACCGCGGCGGGCCGGCGAAACTCAGCGACGAGACTGCGCGCTGCTTCGAGATCTACGAAATTGTTGTAAGAGAGCTCCTTGCCCTGAAGCTGCTTCGCGGCAGCGAGTCCCGCTGGCGCGCGGCCCTCGGGAATGTACAGCGCGGCGGCCTGATGCGGATTTTCGCCGTAGCGCAATTCCTGCTGGCGGTGCAGCGCCAGATGCAGCCGTTCCGGAAGGGCGGGCTTCTCACCCAGGGCGGCATGGCCGGTCGCGGCGGACAGCCGCTCGAGCTCGGTGGTGATCATTCCGTCGTAGCGCGAAGTCGTGGCGAACACTTTGCGTGCCAGTTCCAGCCGTGTTGCCAGGGAAGTCTCTCGCGCGGCTTCAAGCTCTGCCGCGACGCGATCGTAGTCGGCCGGATCGCTCACGACGGTGACGCTCTCAAAATTCTTTGCCGCCGATCGCAGCATGGTCGGCCCGCCGATGTCGATGTTTTCGATGAGCTCTTCCGCGGTGAGCCCCGCCTTCGCCGCGGTTGCTTCAAACGGATACAAATTCACAACGACAAGGTCAATCGCCGCGATCCCGTGTTCGGCTGCCTGCTTGCGGTCTTCTTCGAGGCCGCGGCGAAAAAGCAGGCCGCCGTGAACCTTGGGATGCAGAGTTTTCACGCGCCCGCCAAGCATTTCCGGCCAGCCGGTGAGCTCGGCGACATCGCGCACCGCGAGTCCTGCATCGCGGAGAAGCTTCGCCGTGCCGCCGGTCGAAACGATTTCGATGCGCAGGGCGCTGAGCCTCTTCGCAAATTGCACGATCCCGGTTTTGTCGAAAACACTGATGAGCGCGCGCTCGACCGGCATGATTCCCCCTGCTGGATGGAGAGGCGGGTATTGTAAGCGCGGGAGAAAAATTGGCAAAGCGGAAAGCGGGGCCGGAGGAAGCTAATTCTTTGTGAGGGCTTTTAGTTTTGCCTGGCCGTTGACGATTTCCACGACGTACTCGACTTCGCGGCAGCCCTTCTGCTTCTGCAGGTCCTTCGTCTTCTTGCGCACGAACTCGCGGAAGCTCGACCGCGTGAACTTTTCGGTGTGCTCGCCGGCCTGCTGTTTCGCTTTCACAAATGCCTGGTAGAGCTGCTCGACTCGGTCTGCTTGTTCATCCGGCTGGGAGCAGGTGATCCGGAATGGCGCGGCAGGTTCGGCCGGCGGCGGAGCCTCCGCTGCCAGCTTTCGTGCGCGCTCGGCCTCGATGGCTTTGGCGGCCGCGCCAAAGTGCCGCTGCACCTTGCCCTCTTCCTTCTGCTGAACCCGCTTGCGGAAGATCTCTCTGTACTTCGCGTAGGTCTGGGTAAGATTGCTGAAACGAAAGCGCTGCCCGTATTTCAGCTCGCCGCCGCGCTCGGAATAGCGCTTGACGATCAGCTCGATGCGCCACTCGATTTCGGTCGGGGGACGTTTGCGCCCACCGCCGAAATACTGATCGTATTCGACCTTGAGCTGGCGGATGTCCCGCTCGAGCTGGCTCAACTCTTCATCAATGGTGGCCATAGGCGATTTGCTTTCTCTCTCATGCTAGGGGCCTGCGGCGCAGGCGTCAACCGGGGGACCCTGCAAGGACGCGCATCCGGCACGGTTGGGGTCGCAACGCCGACAGCGACGGACGGGCAGCGTGCCCGGAAGGAGGAGGATTGCTCTGTTCCGCGGCCTGTGCTGAAATGGCGGCGTGGAACCAGGCGCCAAACGCGGCCTCTCACCCGAGCAAGCGGATCTGCTGCGGCAATTGCCGAGCGTGGACGAATTGATGGCGCAGCCCCGCTTGCAGGCGCTCGCCGCGCGAGTGAGTCGCGAGCTCGTCGTCGAAGTGGCGCGGGCGGCGCTGGCCGACTTGCGCGCCAAGATTGCCGGAGCTGCGCAACGCACCGTCGTCACGCTTGATCCTCGCGCGCTCGAGGATCTCATCCAAGTGGAAGTGGATCGCCTCCTGGCCCTTTCGCTCCAGCCGGTAATCAACGCGACCGGCGTGATCCTGCACACCAATCTGGGACGCGCGCCTTTGCCCGCGAACCTGGTCGAACATCTTCAGAAAACGGCGACGCAATACAGTAATCTCGAATATGACCTCGAAGCGGGCGAGCGCGGCAAGCGTGACGTGCACACGGCCGTGCTGCTCGAGCGGCTGACCGGCGCCGAGGCCGCCATCGTGGTGAACAACTGCGCCGCGGCCGTTCTGCTGGCGCTCGCGGCGCTGGCGAAGGGCGGCGAAGTGCTCGTCTCGCGCGGCGAGCTGATCGAAATCGGCGACGGCTTTCGCATTCCGGAAATCATGGCGGAAAGCGGAGCCATTCTGCGCGAAGTCGGCACAACGAATCGCACCCGCGTCGCCGATTACGAAACCGCGATCAATGAAAAGACGCGATTGTTGTTGCGGGTTCACCCTTCGAATTTCCGGATGACCGGATTCACGGAGCGCCCTTCCCTCGAAGAGTTGACTGATCTTGGAAAACGAACCGGGCTGCCCGTGATGGAAGATCTAGGCTCGGGATGCCTTGTGGACTTGTCCGCGAGCGGGATGACCGAGCCGGTGGTTCGCCAGAGCTTCGACGACGGCGCATCGCTGGTGACGTTTAGCGGAGACAAGCTCCTCGGCGGTCCTCAGGCAGGGATAATCGCCGGGAGAAAAGACTTGGTCGCAAAAATCCGCCGCTATCCACTCTTCCGCGCGCTGCGCGTGGACAAGCTGACGATTGCGGCGCTCGAAGTGACGCTCGGCGCGTACCTGCGTGGAGCATTCGATGAGATTCCCGCGCTGCGGATGATTCGGCTGACGGCTCGAGAAATCGGCCGCCGGGCGGAGAATTTCCTGCGCGAGCTGCGGCCCGAATTGCCGCTCGATGAAGTGGAGCTCGAAGTCTCCAACGGCACTTCGCTCATCGGCGGCGGCTCGACGCCGGCACAAGAGATTCCAACCCTTCTCATCCGCATCGCGAGCGCGCGGCATTCCGCGTCGCAGCTTGAAAAGCGGCTTCGCCGCGCAGCAGGGATTCCTGTTATAGCGAGAGTGGAAAATGACCGGCTCATTCTCGACCTCCGCACGGTCTTTCCCGAACAGGAGCCGGCGCTCGTTCAATCGCTGGCTGCTGCGCTCCGCTGAGCGGATTCTTCTTTTCGATGCTTGCCTTTCACATCAAAAATCGCCGGCTCGCTGCCGTGCAGAAGACAGTGCCGCGGCTGAGGCCGGGCTGGGCGCTCATCCGCGTGCGCCTCGCGGGAATCTGCAATACCGATGTGGAGATCCTCCGCGGCTATCACGGATTTCAAGGCACGCCCGGACATGAGTTTGTCGGCGAGGTCGTGGAAGTGCGTGGCGTTTCCTCGCATGTGAAGTCGCGCTTGATCGGTAAGCGCGTTGTGGGCGAGATCAATATCGCCTGCACGGCGCTGGAATTCAGACCCGTGTGCGACTTTTGCCGGCGAGGCCTGGGCACGCACTGCGCGCGCAGAAAAGTACTGGGAATCGTCGCGCACGATGGCGCGTTCGCGGAATTTCTGGCATTGCCGCTCGAAAATCTTCACGTCGTGCCGGATTCGGTGAACGATGAACGGGCCGTGTTCACGGAGCCGCTCGCCGCAGCGTGCGAAATCCTGGAACAGGTGGCGGTGCGGCGATTTCGTGAAGCTGCCGTTCTGGGTGACGGCAAGCTCGCGCAGTTGATCGCTCGTGTGCTCCGAGGAGCGGGGCCGCGCGTGACGATGTTCGGCAAGTACGAGAAGAAGCTTGCGCTCGCCAGGCGCGCGGGGATCGCGACGCAGCGCGTGCGTGGTGATGTCCGTGACTTGCGCCGAATCCGGCGCGAATTTCCCCTCGTTGTGGACGCAACCGGTTCACCAACCGGCCTGGTCCTCGCTCAACAACTCACTGAGCCCCGCGGGACGCTCGTGCTGAAAAGCACGTTTCACGGT
>JBGOWC010000293.1:0-3352 GCA_041478415.1 Terriglobia bacterium | reverse complement strand
ATTTTTCCGCTGGGAACTGGCGATTGCCGCATCCGGCGCGGTGCTCGGCATCCAGCCGTTCAATCAGCCCGATGTGGAAAACGCAAAAATTCTCGCGCGCCAGGCCATGGCGGGGCAGCTCCAAGTTGTGGCCGGCGCGGAGCCCGTTCCCGCTGCCGACGCCGAAAAACTCAAGAAGGCCGTCTCCGACTGGCTCGGCAAGGGCAAAGCGGGCGATTACATTTCAATTCACGCCTATCTTGCGCCAAAAGATTCCACGACGGCGGCGCTTGAGTCTATTCAGAAAACGCTGCGCGACACCAAGCGCCTCGCTACGACGCTCGGCTATGGCCCGCGCTTCCTGCATTCCACCGGGCAGCTTCACAAAGGCGGCCCCAACACTGGGCTGTTCGTGCAATTCGTGGATGAGCCCGCCGACCCGCTGCCCGTGCCGGAGACGGACTACACCTTCGGCCAATTGATCAGGGCGCAGGCGCTCGGCGATTTCCAGGCGCTCGTGCAGCGCGGCCGCCGCGTCCTGCGCGTTCAGCTTGGCAAAGATGTTGCCGGCGGCCTCCGGCGCTTTGAAGAAGCCGTTCGCGGCTAGCCCGCTCGGGGTGTAGTCTCTTTCCCGGACAAGAACGGAATCGCTCGCGCGGTGCGGCCAGCGCCGAGTGAGAACCTGAACTCAGACGAAGGAGCACGAAGACGATGCAACTGGGGATGATAGGTCTCGGCCGTATGGGCGCGAACATGGTGCGGCGGCTCACGCGCGCCGGGCATCAGTGCGTTGTGTTCGACCGCAGCGCGGATGCGGTGAAGCAGCTCGCCGGCGAAGGCGCAACCGGAGCAAGCTCACTCGACGATTTCGTGGCCAAGCTGCAAACGCCGCGCGCCGTTTGGATGATGGTGCCCGCGGCCGTCGTGGACGGCACCATCGCCGACCTCGCTCCCAAGCTTCAGAAGGGTGACACCATTATTGACGGGGGCAATTCCTACTACATTGATGACATTCGCCGCGCGAAGGAACTCGCGCCAAAAGGTCTGCACTACGTGGACGTTGGCACCAGCGGCGGCGTCTGGGGTCTCGATCGCGGCTATTGCCAGATGATCGGCGGCGAAAACGAAGTCGTGAAGCGCCTCGATCCGATTTTCAAGACGCTGGCGCCGGGCCGCGGCGACGTCCCGCGCACGCCCGGCCGCGAAAAGGCCAGCGGCACGGCCGAAGAAGGCTATCTCCATTGCGGACCGGTTGGCGGAGGCCACTTTGTAAAGATGGTCCACAACGGAATCGAATACGGCTTAATGGCCGCTTACGCGGAAGGTCTCAACATCCTCAAGCACGCGAATGCTGGCAAAAAGTCCCGCACGGTGGACGCGGAAACGACGCCTCTGCGCGATCCCGAACACTATAAATACGATTTCAATCTTGCGGATATCACCGAGGTGTGGCGCCGCGGCAGTGTAGTCGCCTCGTGGCTTCTCGATTTGACGGCAATTTCGCTGCTCGAACAGCCGGCGCTCGAGCGCTTCTCCGGCCGCGTATCGGATTCCGGCGAAGGCCGCTGGACGATTCTCGCCGCCATCGAATCAACGGCCCCGGCGCCGGTGCTGACCGCTGCGCTCTACCAGCGCTTCACTTCACGCGGCGAAGACGAGTTTGCCGCCAAGGTTCTCTCCGCGATGCGCTTCCAGTTTGGCGGCCACGTCGAAAAAACGTCGGGCCACTGACGAGAACGGAAAGCGGCGCAGGTGGCTGACCGGAAACGCAAACTGTGAATCGCGAGATTCGAATCCTCGGCGGAGCCGAAGCCATCTGCAAGGCGGCCGCGGCCGAATTGCTCTCCGCGGCGGCGGAAGCGGTGCAATCCAAGGGCGCCTTCGCCATCGCCCTCGCCGGCGGCTCCACGCCCAAGGCTCTCTATTCCCTGCTTGCGACGGGCCCCTCGATTCGCGCGCAGATGCCCTGGGCCAAGCTCTATTTCTTTTTCAGCGACGAACGCCACGTGCCGCCGGACAGCGCCGAGAGCAATTTCCGGATGGCGCAGGAGGCCATGCTCTCGAAAATTCCGCTCACGCCGCAACAGGTCGCGCGCATCAAGGGCGAATACGCTGACGCTGCGCAGGCCGCGCAGGAATACGAACAGACGCTGCGGGATTTTTTTCGCCTTGCGGTAGGAGAATTTCCGCGGTTCGATTTGGTTCTGCTCGGCATGGGTCCGGACGGCCACACCGCATCCCTCTTCCCGGGGACGAAAGCCCTGCGCGAAGAGAAGCGTCTCGTGGTCTCGAACTGGGTCGGAAAGTTTTGCACGGACCGAATTACGCTGACCGCGCCGGTCTTCAACAACGCGGCCTGCGTCCTGTTCATGGCCCATGGTGAGGACAAAGCACCGGCCCTGAAGGCCGTCCTCGAAGGTCCTTACGAACCGGAGCAGCTCCCCGCTCAGCTCATCCAGCCAAAAAATGGTAAATTGCTATGGTTCGTGGATACGGCGGCAGCACGCCTTCTCTCCACGGCCACATCGTAGGAGAAAACGTCATGGCAACAACGCGGATCAGCAGTTCGATTGAACAGTATCTCGGCGACAAGGCCGGCTACCTGCTCGAATTCAACTCGCCGAAGATTTCCAAACAGCGGCTGCATGTCCCTGGCCCCGACTTCGTGGACCGCGTGTGGTCTCTCTCGGACCGGAACAATCGTGTCCTCACAAATCTGCACCGCCTGTTCACCAGCGGCCGGCTCAGCGGCAGCGGCTACGTTTCCATTCTTCCCGTGGACCAGGGCATCGAGCACTCCGGCGGCGCAAGCTTCGCGAAAAATCCTGACTATTTCGACGCGGAGAACATCGTCAAGCTGGCGATGGAAGGCGGCTGCAACGCCGTTGCTTCGACCTTTGGCGTGCTGGGTGCAATCGCGCGCAAGTACGCGCACAAGATTCCCTTCATCGTGAAGATCAACCACAACGAGCTGCTCACCTATCCGAACAAAGCCGACCAGATTTTCTTTGGCACGATCAAAGAGGCGCACAACATGGGCGCCGCGGCCGTCGGCGCGACGATCTATTTCGGCTCGAGCGAAAGCGGGCGGCAGATTGTGGAGATCAGCCAGGCTTTCGCACACGCCCATGAGCTCGGCATGGCCACCGTTCTATGGTGCTACCTCCGCAACAGCGCGTTCAAGAAAGACAAGGACTACCACGTCTCCGCCGATCTCACGGGACAGGCGAATCACCTCGGCGTCACCATCCAGGCCGACATCATTAAGCAGAAGCTGCCCGAAAATAATGGCGGCTTCCCGGCGCTCAACGCGGACGGCGTGAGCTACGGCAAATCGGACAAGCGCATCTACTCCGAACTGACCAGCGACCAT
>JBGOWC010000292.1:0-3364 GCA_041478415.1 Terriglobia bacterium | reverse complement strand
GGGGCGCAACCACGCTGCTCGGCACACCGGCATCGCGCGCCGCTTGCTCAAGCTCGGTCCATTCTTTGGAGCGGCGTTTTTTCGGTCCGCTGGTGGGAAACGGGAATTTCTTCCGCGTGGCGGAGGGATCCGACGAACCAGGTTTCAATGTTAAATCGGCTACGTCTTCCGAGCTGCGCGGAGTCAGGTTCATTCGATTGCCTTCCGGCATCGAAAGCAGCAGACGGATTCTCTCCAGGTTGACGCGCATTGATTGGTCCGTATCATTTCGAAAAGCCACCTGAATCGCCAGGACTCCCGCCGACAACGGCGATTTCTTCGGGAATTTCGGCTTGTACTGTGCCGGCTCGGTCCAGGTTTGCGCGGTGATCGTAAGTCCTTCGTGAGATTCGAGCGCCGCCGTCCGAATCGTTTCCTTCTGAGCAACAATGGGGAATGACGCGAACAGCAGGGGGATCGGCAAGAGGAGAGCAGTCTGGGCGCGTCGCATCGGTCTATAATAACCTCTTTGCTCTCGATGCCTTCGATTCCCTGGGGAAGCCAGAGGTTGCCAGTCAAATTCTTCTTCGCGCGTCCTGCGCGCGCCGAAGAGACTGAGGTCCAGGATTGTTCTTTCTCTATAGTGCTCTGACCGCGTTCGCGGCGGTGTTGCTCTTGCCCTACTGGCTGACGCAGTCCATTCGCCACGGCAAATATTTTTCCAATCTTGGCGAGCGGCTTGGTTTCTCCTTCCCAGCGCTCGCGAAGTTGCCGTCACAGCGCCCGAGGGCGATCTGGCTGCACGCGGTTTCGGTCGGCGAAGTGCTCTCCGGCCTCACCCTCGCGCGACATCTCAAGGAGAGTTATCCCGGCCGGCCCCTCGTCGTTTCGACGACCACGCTGACGGGCCAGGCGCTTGCTATTGAGCGCCTTCCCTTTGCTGATGCGGTCATCTATTTCCCGCTCGATTGGGGCTTTGCGGTGCGGCGGGCGTTTCGCGCCGTTCAGCCGGAAATTGTCGTCATCCTCGAAACCGAACTCTGGCCGAATTTCCTGCGCGAAGCGGCGCGGCGCAGCGTGCCGGTGCTTTTTGTGAGCGGACGCCTCTCGTCAAAGTCTTTCGCGCGTTATCAACGATGGCTCGGACTGTTCGGTTTTTTCCTGAGGCCATTTCTTGCCCGGACACTTTCTCTCGCGTCGCGTTTTCTGATGCAGACGGAAGAAGACGCGGCGAGGATTCGCGCGCTCGGCGCGCCAGCGGATCGTGTCGCCGTTCTCGGCCATCTTAAGTACGACCTCGCCCTGCCGGAGCCGACGCCGCTTTCCTCCTGGCTTGAGAGGGAAGCCGATCGCCGCGGGCGGCGCCCCATCGTGGTTGCCGGAAGCGTTGTCGCCAACGAAGAGCCGCACGCCCTTATCGCTTTTGGAACCGCGCAGGGCGAACACGCGCGCGCCTTGCTCGTTCTCGCTCCGCGCAAACCAGAGTGCTTCGCCGCCGCCGCCGACTTCATCAAAGAGTCGCGCCGCAAATTCCTCCGCCGGTCGGAATTGCCCATCCCGCCGCCCGCCGCGCAGTCCTTGCCCGTTGCAACGGAATCTCTCGCCATCCCCGAAGATGTGACCGTCATCCTCCTCGACAGTATTGGAGAGCTGGCATCGCTGTATCGCGCGGCTGACGTCGTCTTTGTCGGCGGCTCGCTGGTTCCCGCGGGCGGACACAATATTCTCGAGCCCGCCGCGTTTGGCAAGATTCCCGTCTTCGGGCCGCACACGGAAAATTTCGCGGAGATCACGGCTCGTTTCGTTGCCGCCGGAGCCGCGATTCGCGCGGAAAGCCCGGAAGACGTCGGCGTGGCCTGGATAGACCTGCTGCAAAATCCTTCCCGGATGAAAGAGATGGGTGAAAAGGCGCGCGGGCTCGTCGAAGGGAGCCGCGGCGCCACGGCGCGAGCCATGCAAGAGATCGCGCGATATCTCGCCAACACCCTTCCCGTAAGGCCCACGACCACGGAAGACCTAGCGGAGGTGGCGCGAGCCGGCGGACCTGGGAGCGGAACCACGCGATGAATCTGCCGTTCGCGGTGCGTTTGCTCCTCTGGCCGCTGTCGGTCGTCTACGGCGCATATGTGCGGTTGCGCGCGTGGCTCTATGCGCAGGGCTGGCTGAAGCGAAAGCGGCTCAATGCCATCGTCATCAGCGTCGGAAATCTGACCGCTGGTGGCACGGGAAAAACACCGATGGTGCTCTGGCTGGCCGAACGTTTTCTCGCGCAGGGCAAACGCGTGGGCATTTTGAGCCGTGGCTATCGTGGCGCCGGGGGGACGAGCGATGAGGTCGAGCTGCTTAGGCGCAGATTGAATGATCGGGTCGCCTTCGGCGTTGGAAAGAACCGCTACGCGGAAGGCCGCCGCCTCGAAGGGAAGGGAATTGACATTTTTATTCTCGACGATGGCTTTCAGCATCTTTCCCTGTCCCGCGACGTGGACATCGTCCTGGTGGACCATTCACGGCACTTCCGGCTCGAGAGTCTTCTTCCGGCGGGGGACTTGCGCGAACCGGTATCGGCTCTTCACCGGGCCGATATCGTGGTTATCACTCGCGACAGCACCGGCACGAGCGTCGAACCCAACGATTCGCAATCTTCCCCGACCTTTTCCGCGAACACGCACCTCCAGGGTTTTCGGCGGCTCGGCGCGGATGACCGCTTGCTCGCTCTAAGCGAGATCGGTCCGGGGCCATTTTTCGCTTTTTGCGCAATTGGAAATCCCAGTGCTTTCTACGGTGACCTCCGGCGCTGGCAGGCTCAGCCCAAGGGGATGTTGTCTTTCCGCGATCATCACCAATACTCACAATCGGATGTGAGCCGCATCGAGGATGCGGCGAAAGAAATTGGCGCCGCCGCTCTTCTGACCACGGAAAAAGATGCTTGCAATCTCCGCGGGGCGCGTTTCTCCGCTTTCCCCGTGTATGTTTCCGTGATCACCATGGAACCCGATTCCGAACCGGAATTTCTCGCTGCCATCGAGCAAACAGTGCGTGCCCGCCGCGGAGCACAGGCGTGAAAATCCTCGTCCGCGCGACGAACTGGATCGGCGACGCAATCCTGTCGCTCCCCGCGTTGCATGCGATTCGCGCGCGTTGGCCGGATGCGGAACTCTCGATCCTCGCGCGGCCTTCGGTTGCGGAGATCTATCGCGACCAGCAGGTCGCCGATCATTTCCTCGTCTACGATCCGCGCGGCGAGCATGCCGGCTGGCGCGGTCGCGAGCGGTTGGCGAATTCCTTGCGTGCGGCGCGATTCGACCTCGCCCTTCTGTTTCAGAACGCGTTTGACGCAGCCTGGCTCGTTTGGCGCGCCGGAATTCCGGAGCGCATCGGCTACGCC
>JBGOWC010000362.1:0-2555 GCA_041478415.1 Terriglobia bacterium | reverse complement strand
TTTGCCACGCAGCGTCATCGAGCGCGCCCGCGAAGTTCTGAAGAGGCACGAACAGAGCGAGCATCAGCTCAGCGAAAAGCTGACCCCCGGCGCAGCCCATGCTTCCGCCAACGGAAATCAGGAAGTCCTATTCACAACGCTCGATCGCGCCGTCCTCGAAGCGCTGCGCAAGGCCGACCTCGACCAGTTGAAGCCTCTCGAAGCCCTCAATCTGCTCGCCGAGTTGAAAAAGCAAATCTCATGAGCGACCGGGCCATGCTCGTTCTCGGAATCATGTCCGGCACATCCGCCGACGGCGTCGACGTGGCCCTCGCGCGCATCTCCGGTGCGCCACCACGGCTCTCTGCCAAACTTCTCCGTCACACGAGCGTACGTTTCCCGCAAGCCCTGCGAAAGGAAATCCTGCGTGTGGCGGAGGGCGCAGCCGCAACCGCGGGCGAGCTGAGCCAGTTGAATTTTCGCCTCGGCGAGTGCTTGGCCGACGCCGCGCTCACGGCATGTCGGCGCTTTCGCATCTCTCCCTCGCGCATCGCGCTCATAGGGAGCCACGGCCAGACCGTCTTTCATCAGGGCCGGCCGGTTCCTTTCATCGGACGCGCGACGGCCTCGACTCTCCAGCTCGGCGACGCTTCCGTCATCGCCGCGCGCACCGGCATCACCACGATCGGCGACTTTCGTCCCGCGGACATCGCCCTCGGCGGCCAAGGCGCGCCGCTCGTGCCCTACGCGGACTACCTCCTCTATCGCCACGAAAAACTCGGCCGCGTCTCGCTCAATCTCGGCGGCATCGCAAACATCACCGTCATTCCTGCCGGCGCAAAGCCATCCCAAATCTTCGCCTTCGACACCGGCCCGGGCAATATGCTCATTGACGCGCTCGTCAATCGTTTTTCGCGCGGCCGCCAAAGTTATGATCGCGACGCCCGCATCGCCCGGCGCGGCCGAAGCCTCCCTGCGCTTCTCGATCAACTCATGCGCGATCCCTATCTCCGCCTCGCGCCTCCCAAAAGCACTGGCCGCGAATATTTCGGCCGAGCGTATGTTGAAAAACTTGTTGCCACCGGCAGACGTTTCCGCGCGAAGCCCGCCGACCTCATTCGCGCCGCCACAATTTTCACCGCGCTTTCGATTGTGGACGCGCTAAACCGCTTCGTTCTTTCAAAAACGAAAATTCGCCAGCTCATTGTCTCCGGAGGCGGTGCCCGCAATCCGCTCATCCTTGCACAGCTCGCCGCCGCCCTCCCCGGCATCGAAGTTCTCCCCTCCTCCCGCCTCGGAATCCCCGTGGACGCGAAGGAGGCCTTTGCCTTCGCCATCCTCGCCTACGAATCGTTTCATCGCCGTCCCGGAAATCTTCCCTCCGCGACGGGAGCGCGCGGACCGGCCATTCTGGGTAAAATCTGCTATGCCTCGCCCCGCTAAGCACTCGCTCCATCTTCGTCTCCTCGCCTCATTCCTGCTTTGCATCTTTGCTTTACTTTTTCTTTCATCCTGCTCTCACCCTTCTCCTTTTGATCCCGCTTCCCTCACCTTCTTGATCGAAGCCAATCCGACGAATCTCGATCCTCGCTATGCCACCGACGCGCAATCCCAGCGCATCGATGGTCTGCTCTTCAGCGGTCTTGTCGAGCGCGATGAGCAGATGAATCTCCACGGCGATCTCGCCGATCGCTGGGACACGCCCGATCCGCTCACCTATATTTTTCACCTGCGTCGCGGAGTGTTCTTTCACGACGCGCGGCCGGTGACCTCGGCGGACGTCAAAGCCACGTTCGATTTTCTGATGAACCCTGCGAATCGCTCGCCCAAGCGCGGCGCGTTCCGCATGGTCGCGTCGGTGGAAGCGCCGGACGCTGCGACGGTAATTTTTCGCTTGAAGGAACCCTATGCCTCATTCCCTTGGAATCTTGATCGGCATGCCGCCGGCATTGTCCCGGCGGGCGCCGGCTCCGAATTCGCGCTGCATCCCGTCGGGTCCGGGCCGTTTCGCTTTGTCAGCCAGAAACAAGACGACGACGTCGTCCTCGAGGCAAATCCACATTATTTTCGCGGCGCGCCGGCCGTTTCGCATCTTCGCTTTCGCATCGTTCCCGACGCGGTCGTCCGCGCCCTCGAATTGCGCAAAGGAACGGCCGACATCGAGATCAGCTCGCTCTCGCCGGACATCATTCCCGCGCTCGCCCGCCAGCCGCATTTGCAGGTCAGCCAGCGGCCGGGAACAAATTTCGCCTATCTTGGTTTCAATCTCGAAGACCCGGTCCTGGCCCGCCGCGAAGTGCGTCAGGCTCTGGCCTTCGCCGCCGATCGCGATGGGCTCATCCGCTACCTGCTTCGCGGCCAGGCGCGCGCGGCTTCCGGAATTCTCCCGCCGAATCATTGGGCGTACACCGGAGAGGTTGCGAACTATCTCTGCGACGCAGCGAAAGCCGAGCAACTTCTCGACTCCGCGGGATTCCCGCGCAAACCAGACGGCATGCGCATTCGCCTCACACTAAAAACCTCCACCGATGAACAGGCGCGCCTCATCGGCGCCGCCCTCCAGGAGCAGTGGCGCC
>JBGOWC010000051.1:0-8849 GCA_041478415.1 Terriglobia bacterium | reverse complement strand
CGCGACGATTTCTTCATTGAACGCCCATAAATCCTCGAGCGAGCCGCCGCCCCGCGCGAGAATCACGACATCGCTCAGGTGTTTCTTGTTGAAGTACTGCAGCGCAGAGACGATCTCTTTTGCGGCGCCCTCGCCCTGCACGCGCACCGGATAGAGGGTCAGATGAACATTCGGAAAGCGCCGGCGAAGGATGCGGATGACGTCGCGCACCGCAGCGCCTTGCGGGGATGTGATCAAACCGATGCGGCTCGGGAGAAGCGGCAACGGTTTTTTCCTCGCGGGATCGAAAAGTCCTTCCGCTTCGAGGCGCTTTTTCAATTGCTCGAAGGCAAGCTGCAGCGCGCCGAGTCCGACCGGCTCGATGTTCTCGACATAGATTTGGTATTCGCCCCGGGCTTCGTAGACGCTGACCGTGCCGCGGATGGTGACTTGCAGTCCGTCTTCGGGGCGGAACTTGATGCCGCGCCGCTGTTGCTTGAAGAACACGCAGCGAACCTGGGAGCGATCGTCCTTCAGTGTGAAGTAGATGTGTCCGGACTGCGCTTCGCGGCAGTTGGAGATTTCGCCGACGACGGAGATATCCGTGAAATTCTTGGCCAGGAGATCGCGAATGCGCGCGGTCAGCTCGCTAACGGTCCAGGCGCGGCGCTCGGGCATGAGGTTAAATTGCAACTGCGCTGTGTGAGTTTCTTTCATCGACGAAAATGACCCACAAGCCAGAAGAGTAATGTCAGACCGGCGCTCACCACAAGGCAGGTCACGATTGGAAAATAGAGTGTGCTGTGTTCGCCGCGACAAACGATGTCGCCGGGCAGACGGCCGAGCTTCAGGGGCAGCCGACCGCCGAAATAGAGCACGGCGCCAGTCAATGTGATCAGGCCTCCAATGAGGAGGAGTGCGCGACCAAGTTCTCGAATGGGTCCCACAGGGAAGATTGTACGCGAACCAGAAGAAGAGAGATCCTTCGTCGCTCCGCTCCTCGGGATGGCGATTCTTGGCGGAATCGTCAAATCAATTCATGGCCGGCGAAGAAGTAGCCGATTTCAAAGACCGCGGTGTCGGGAGCATCCGAACCGTGGGTGCAGTTGGCTTGAATGCTCGTGCCAAGATCACGGCGAATCGTGCCGGGAGCTGCTTTCGCGGGATCGGTAGCGCCCATGATGTCGCGCCATTTCGTGATGGCGCCATCGGCTTCGAGGACCATGGCCAAGATTTTTCCCGAACTCATGAAATCGGTTAGCTCACTAAAAAACGGCCGCGCCCTGTGCACGGCGTAGAATCCTTCGGCCTCGGATTTCGTCAGCTGCATGGTCCTGATGGCGACGATGGTGAAGCTGGCTTTGTAGACGCGCGAGAGAATGTCGCCGGCGAGGCCGCGCTTGACGGCGTCGGGCTTGATGATTGCGAAAGTGCGTTCGAGAGCCAAACTGACTCCTCCGTCTCAACTAATTAAGCAAAACCCCACTCTTCGAGCGGCGCTACACACCCACGGACTTGCCGAGAGCGGCGGCAACGGTAGCGCCGATTTCGGCCGGACTCTGCACAGTATGTATTCCGGCGGCGCTCATGGCGGCATATTTATCTTTTGCGGTGCCCTGTCCGCCGCTGATGATCGCGCCGGCATGGCCCATCCGGCGTCCCGGGGGAGCCGTCTGCCCGGCGATGAAGCCGACAACCGGTTTTTTCACGTTGACTTCGATGTACTCCGCCGCTTTCTCTTCCGCGTTGCCGCCAATTTCGCCGATCATCACGATCGCGTGCGTTTCCGGGTCTTCGTTGAAGAGGCGGATGGAGTCGAGAAAGGTCGTGCCGATAATCGGGTCGCCGCCGATGCCGATGCAAGTGGACTGGCCGATGCCGAGGCGTGTCAGCTGATCCACCGCTTCGTAGGTGAGCGTGCCGCTGCGGCTCACGAGTCCGACATTTCCCTGCTTGTGAATTCGTCCAGGCATGATCCCGATTTTACATTTTCCCGGAGAGATGATTCCGGGACAATTCGGGCCGATGAGGCGCGTCTTGCCGCGGTCCACCGCTGCCGCCACGCGCACCATGTCCAGAACGGGAATGCCCTCGGTGATGCAGATGACGAGCGCCAGGCCGGCGTCGGCGGCTTCGAGAATCGCGTCGGCCGCGAACGGCGGCGGAACGAAAATAACGGACGCATTCGCGCCGGTGTCTTTCACTGCGTCGGCGACGGTATTGAAGACAGGGCGCTCGAGATGCTTCGCGCCGCCTTTGCCGGGCGTGACGCCGCCGACGACGTTGGTGCCGTACTCGATCATCTGCTGGGCGTGGAAGGCGCCCTCGCGCCCCGTGAATCCCTGGACGATGAGGCGCGTTTTTTCATTCACCAAGATGCTCATCGCGCACCGCCGGCAAGGGCGACGACTTTCTGCGCACCGTCTTTCATGCCGTTCGCGATGGTGAGGTTCAATCCGCTATCGCGCAAAATCTGCCGGCCGAGCTCGACGTTGGTGCCCTCCATGCGCACAACCACCGGCACTTTCAATTGCAGGTCTTTCGCCGCGGTCACGACACCGGTGGCGAGCACGTCGCAGCGCAAGATGCCGCCGAATATGTTGATGAACACGCCGCGAACGCTCGGGTCACTCATCAGAATGCGAAACGCGTTTTTCACCTGCTCGGCGGAAGCGCCCCCGCCGACATCCAAAAAATTCGCGGGCGAGCCGCCGGCGATCTTGATGATGTCCATGGTGGCCATGGCCAGGCCCGCGCCATTGACCATGCACCCGACGTTGCCATCGAGCTTGATGTAATTCAAACCGTACTTAGAGGCTTCGACTTCGAGGGGATCTTCTTCATCAAGGTCGCGCAGCTCTCGCAATTCCTTGTGGCGAAAGAGGCCGTTGTCGTCGAAGGTCATCTTCGCGTCCAGCGCGACGAGCCGACCGTCGCCGGTCAGCACGCAGGGATTGATCTCCAGCAGCGAAGCGTCCGTATCAAGAAACGCGCGGTAGAGCGCCTGGAGAAACGGCACGGCGCTGCTCAAGACTTCAGCGGGAAGATTGAGCCCGAACGCGATCTTTCGCGCCTGGTAGGGCTGCAGGCCGACCGCCGGATGAATGGCCTCGCGCAATATCGCGGCCGGATTTTCCTTCGCGACTTCTTCGATTTCCATCCCGCCCGCGGCGCTGGCCATGAAGACGGGCTCGCCGGCGGCGCGGTCCACGAGCAAGCCCAGATACAATTCGCGCTTGATGTCCAGCCCTTCTTCCACCAGCAGGCGTTTCACAATGCGCCCGGCGGGGCCGGTTTGCGGCGTGACGAGCTTCATGCCGAGAATGCTGCCGGCAAGCTCCGCGGCCTCGTCGGCCGAGTGCGCCAGCTTGACGCCGCCGCCCTTGCCTCGTCCGCCAGCGTGGATCTGCGCCTTGACAACGACCACCGGCGTGCCGAGTCGCTGCGCGGCGGCGCGGGCTTCGTCTTTCGTGAAGGCGACTTCGCCGCGCGGAGTGGTCACACCGTAGCGGGAAAGAATTGCCTTGGCCTGATACTCGTGAATCTTCATCGAGCGTCGCTCAGTGCTAAGATTCTCATCCGTACAAAACATAGGAGTGTACCCGCAACACCTTTGAGGAGCAAGGCGGCTCCCATGGCTTCATGCTGATTCCTCCGATGAAACGGGCGATTAAACGGGCGACTGAACGCGCCGAAGCCGGAGGCGCGCTCGCGCGTGGCGAATCCGAAGTGGTAATGAACGAGCTGCTCTCGGGCTCGGCTGAGACGCCCGAGATCGTGCGCCTGCTGGAGGCGCTCAGGCAGCGCCCTTACTCCGTGGACGAGCTGGCTGGCTTTGCCGCGGCGATGCGGAGGCACGCGCAACCCGTCTTCGTGGCGGATGAACCGCCTCCTTCAAATCTGGTGGACACCTGCGGCACCGGCGGCGACAGCTCTGGCACTTTCAATATTTCAACCGCGGCGGCAATCGTTGCTGCGGCAGCCGGTGCGCGCGTCGCAAAGCATGGCAACCGCTCCGTCAGCTCGCGGTGCGGATCGGCGGACGTCCTGGAGGCGCTGGGAGTGCGGCTCGACCTGCCACTCGCAGAGGCAGGCCGCGCCATCCGGGAAATCGGGATAGGATTTCTTTTCGCACCCGCGGCGCACACCGCAACGCGGCATGCCATTCCCGCGCGGCGCCAGTTGGGCGGGCGAACGATTTTCAATCTCCTCGGGCCGCTCACGAATCCGGCTGGAGCGAAGTCGCAAGTGCTGGGCGTTTTTTCGGCAGACGTGATGGACGTGATGGCCGCGACTCTGGCCGAACTCGGCGCCGAGCGCGCGTTCGTGGTTCACGGCGCGGGCGGCCTCGATGAGATTTCGCTCTCCGGCGAAACGCTTTTCGCCGAGGTGCGAGATGGCAAGGTGCGCCGCTACAGCATCACTCCCGAAGAGTTTGGCGTGGGTCGCGCGCCGATCGAAACTCTGCGCGGCGGCGATGCGGCGGCGAACGCCGCACTGATTCGCCGAATTCTTGCCGGGGAAGCGGGCCCGCCGCGCGACGTCGTTGCGATCAACGCCGCGGCCGCTCTCGTCGCCGCGGGTGTCGCCAAGGATTTTCGAGAAGGCACCCTTTTGGCGGTGCGAGCGATGGATTCCGGCGCAGCGAAGGAAAAACTGGAGGCACTCGTACGCTTCAAGGGCGCGGATCAGACCTGAGCTTCATCCGAAAAAGTGAATTTACGGCCGGTCGGGACTCTCCAGGGCTTCGTGCACGGCCCAGGCAGTGACCGCACCGGTAACTCCCCAGAGAAAGAAAATGAATCCGCGGCGCCGGCGCCTGGCATTTTTCGGTGGCGCCTGAGCACCCACACCAGCTCCAGCGGGAGCTTGGGCCACGACTTCCTGCGGATCGAGCATGACGCGGTACGACGCGCCTTCGGGAATCACTTCACTTTCGTCCGCATAGCTGAACTCAAGGGCGCCGCGCCGCGCGAAAATGTACAGCTCCTTTGGCCCGGCGAGGGTGACCTGCGCGACGGCCGGCCCGTCCGCAACGGGGCGAATCGTAGCGCCGTTCGCCGTGATGCCCATGGCTGCGGCAGATGAAGTGGAAACGACAAGCGTGCCACCCGTCATTTCCGCTTGTGCACCGGAGCCGGTGCGCCGGAGAGTGACGCCGCTCTCGCTGCCCAGATAGAGGAGTGCGGAACCCGCGCGCAGACGCAGGGTTCCTTGCGTGCCCGTGCTCAGGGCATCGCCATCAAAAATGGTCGCTCCCGGCGTGGCGGCGGCCGTGCCGAGCTGCGCCATCGTCGCCTGGACGACGACGCCCAGCGCGGATGGCTGCGCCTCTGCCAGCGGAGCCAGCGCCAGCCCGAAAGCCAGCACTATGCACACGATTCCCCGGCCCATAGGTCTTCCTGAGCCTCCTTGGAAAGCTTCGCATATCAGGTTAGGCGAAGAACGAGTCCGTCGGACGGCTGCGGCAAGCGGCTGTGCTCAAAAGGGCTACCTGTTCCGGGGGGTAGGGGCTTCGGGCAATCTACTCTTGCCTTTGGAGACACCGCACGGCATAGGCAAAGCAGGCCAATGCAAATAGAACGAACGCGGCGGCCTCGAGCGCGACACGATGCGGCTGACCGATGCCGATGGAGCTGTAGCGCAGCCAGTCAATCTGCCAGGTAATGGGATTCACGAGCGCCGCCCGGCGGAACCACACCGGCAACGGGTCGAGCGGATAAAACATCGAGCTGGCAAATAGAAACACAAAATAGAAAACCGAGGTGACGCTGTTGAAGACGTCGTTGCGGCGGATCCGCAGGGCGAAGATTGCGTAGAAAAAAAACCAGCCTGCTGTGCCAACTGCCATGCCGAGAAAGAGCAGCGGCAGCATCTCCCAGCGCACGTGGATGTGGAACATCACGCGGCCGAGTCCGAGCGTGATGGCCGCCTGCAGGACGGCAATCATCATGTTGAAGAGCACTTTTCCCAGCAGGTATTCCGGACGGCTCAAAGGATAGGTGAGCATTTCGTAGAAGATGCCATTGTCGCGGTCGAGGAAAAACGACCACGAAGTGTTCGCGGCAATCCCAAAGCTGGCCATGGCCAGCACACCGCCGAGGAAGAAGGCGTTGTAGTCCACACCGCCTGCTGCGGCCGGCGCGCCAAGCGCTGCGTTCACGCCGACCCCAAAGACGAGCATGTAACAGAGCGGGTAGAAGAGGTCCCAGAAGATGAAGGTGAGATTTGTCGAGCGAATCTTTGCTTCGCGATAGAAAACGGCCCCGAGCGCGCTCATCGCGGTTGCCCCCCCACGGTCGTCAATTCCAAAAATATATCCTCTAGACTCGCGCCGCGAACTTCGACGTGCAGCACGCGGCGGTTGCGCGCCAGGTCGGTTACAACCTCGAGTGCGCGGCCTTCTTCCGCCTTGAATGCCACTTCGATGGAGTTCGCATCAATGCTGCTGCGGAGGGGGCTCAGGCTGGCTAGCTCCGCTTCCATGCCGTGCGGCAAGCGGTCAAACGTCATCGCAACTTCAAAGACGCCTTGTGAGAGCAGCTTCAGCGTATTCAGGTCGCCTCGCGCCACCTGTTTGCCCTTGTCCATGATCAGGATGTCGTCGCAAAGCTCTTCGGCCTCACTCAGAATCTGGGTCGTGAGCACGATGGTGCGGCCCTTCCGCGCTTCGGCGCGGAGAAGATTCATAACCTGGCGTTTGAGGATCGGGTCCATGCCGGTGGAAAACTCGTCGAGAAACACGACGGGTGTCTCCACAAGAAAAACTTTCGCGACCTGCACGCGGCGGCGGAATCCTCCGGAGAGGTCCTGCACCTTGCGATCGGCGTCGTCGGTGAGCTGAAACTCTCTCATCAAGGCTTCGGCGCGCCGCACTCCAGTGGCGCGATCGAGACCCTGGAAGCGCGCGTAGGTCAGCAGATTGTCCCGGGCGGAGAGAAACAGCTCCGCCGCGGTCTCCTGAATGACGGAAGCGATGCGGCGGCGAACTTCGAGCGGCTTGCGAACAACGTCGAAGCCGAGGATGCGTGCAGCGCCTTCGGTGGGGCGGCTGAGGGTCGTCAGGATGCGAAGTAGCGTGGATTTTCCCGCGCCGTTGGGCCCGAGGAGCCCGAAGATGATCCCGCGGGGCACGGAGAAACTCATCCCGTCCACGGCGCGGATGGGCGGTTTGCTGCGCGCAGAATAGATCTTGACCAGATTTTGGACTTCCAAGGCAAATTCGCTCATTCGCGGCTCCTGTGAAACGCCTGCCGAACAGGCCCGTCTGAATTCGTGAAAACTGAGAACTTCGATAGAATTGCCAGACACTTTGCTGGCGCACTGGCACGAATGCCGGGCGGACTACTCCGCCGAATTCGGCCGTGGGTTACTGGAGGGCAATGATGAGGCGCATCGCGATACTCTCGCTGCTGACCATTCTACCGTATCCGGCGCTGGCGCAGAAGTCAACGCCGCCTCCGCCGCCCGCGCAGGTGGCGCAGGAAGTCCGCGACTACCGCATGGACAACGAAGGCCGCATCGTTCGCGAGCTGACGGAATTTCTTTCCATTCCAAACATCGCTTCGGATACTCCCAACATCCAGAAAAACGCGGCGCGTCTTGTCGAGATGCTGGAGGCGCGCGGGATCGAGACGCATCCGCTCTCCATCACCGGGCGCGGCCCGGTTGTGTTTGGAAAACTTACGACGCCTGAAGCGACTCGGACGGTGATTTTCTACGCGCACTACGACGGGCAGCCGGTGGATGCCGCCGCATGGACCGGCGGCAAACCGTTTGAGCCCGCGCTGCGAACGGATTCCATCGAGGCCGGCGGAAAGCTGATTTCCCTGCCCGCGCCCGGAGCGCGCGCTTCCTACAAAGATGACTGGCGAATCTACGCGCGGTCGGCGTCGGACGATAAGTCGCCGATCGTGATGCTGCTCGCGGCGCTCGACGCGCTGCGCGCAAAGAAAATTCCGCTGGGCGTCAATCTGAAGTTAATTCTCGACGGCGAAGAAGAGGCGGGCTCGCCAAATCTCGAACGCGTCCTGAACGCACACAAGAACCTCCTCGGCGGCGATGTGCTCATCTCGGCGGATGGGCCCGTGCATCAGTCGGGCCGGCCGCTCGTATCCTTCGGGAATCGCGGCGAATTCGGCTTCGGAATTACCGTCTATGGTCCAGTGCACGCGCTGCACAGCGGGCATTACGGCAACTGGGCGCCGAATCCGGCGTTTCATCTTTCGCGTTTGCTCGCTTCGATGAAGGATGAGAGCGGCCGCGTCCTGATTGACGGCTACTACGACGATATCGCGCCGCTCGGCCAAATCGAAAAGAAGGCGCTGGCGGAAATGCCGGACAACGACGCCGATCTCGAGCGAGAGCTCGGCATCGCGAAACCCGAGGGCGGGGGCAAGAAGCTCGTCGAGCTGTTGCAGTTGCCGTCGCTCAACATCCGCGGTGTGCGGAGCGCCTACGTCGGTGAGCAATCGCAGAATGTGGTGCCGGACAAGGCGGAAGCGTCCATTGACGTGCGCACGGTCAAGGGTGAAGTCCCGGAGAAGAAGTTCGAGCAGATTGTCGCCTTCATTCGCAAGCAGGGATTCTACGTCACCGACCGCGAGCCTACGATCGACGAGCGGCGGACGCACGACCACGTTGCCATGGTTCATTACGACGGCGGCTATCCCGCCTCGCGCACGCCGATGGACCTGCCGGTATCGAAAAAAGTTGTCGAAGTCGTGGAAGGCGCCGCAGGCCCCACGGTAAAAATGCCCACGCTCGGCGGGACCGTGCCCATGTACATTTTCGAGAATCTCGGGCTGCCTGTCATCGGCGTGCCCATCGTGAACCACGACAACCATCAGCACACGTCGGACGAAAACGTG
>JBGOWC010000180.1:0-4988 GCA_041478415.1 Terriglobia bacterium | reverse complement strand
GCGGCCGTGTTCCTTTTCGGTGTGGCGCTCGGCGGCGTTCTCGGGTATGCGTTCACGCGCCACCGCACCGCCTTAGCCGCGGAAGGCCGGACGGAAGAGGCTCGGCGAGCGCATATGGTCGAGCGCCTGGATGGAGAGTTGCACCTGACCACAGCGCAAAGGCAGACTCTCGATCAAATTATGACGGGATTGCAGGGGCAGTACAAAACGATTCACCAGCAGATTGATCCTCAGATCAACGACGCGCGGCAGAAAGCGCGGAGCGAAATCCGCACCATCCTCACTCCGGAGCAAAAACCGAAGTTCGAAGACTTCCTGAAACGACTGGACGAAGAACGGAAGCGAAACGGGGAGCGGTAACCGATCGCTGCCCGGCCAGCGAAACGATAGAACGGGGAAAGCATGCTAGGCCTAGTCGGATATTTGAACCGTGTTTGGCACAAATCTGTCTGGGGACGCGCTGCGATCGTGGGGCCCGTGCTTGCTCTGGTTCTCCTGACGTTCTGGGCCTTCCGCGCAAAATCGGCGGCGGATTACTACTCGGCGAAAGTGGAAAAGGGTGACATCGTGCAGATCGTCACGGCCACGGGGACGATCAATGCGGTGACCAGCGTCCAAGTGGGCTCCCAGGTTTCGGGAAACATCGCGCGGCTTTTCGTGGATTTCAATTCGCACGTGAAGCAGGGGCAGTTGATCGCGGAGATCGATCCCTCCGTCCTACAGGCGCAGCTCCAGCAGGCGGAGGCGGACCTGGCCAACGCCAATGCCAATGTGCTTAGCTTTCAGGCGCAGATCGAAACGCAGCGCGCGGATGTGCTTGCCTCGAAGGCTGCGGTGGACAAGGCCCAGGCGCAGTTAAACGACGCAAACCTCCAGTTGCGCCGGACGAAGGATCTCGCCGACCAGGGAATCTTTCCCGTCTCACAGAAAGACACCGCGCAGGCGACCGCCGATGGCGCGCTCGCGTCTATGCACGCCGCCGAGGCGCAGCTTGAACAGTCCAAGGCCAAGCTCAGTTCCGCGAATGCCAATCTCGAGCAGGCCCGCGCGCAAGTAAAGCAGCGAAAAGCGGCGGTGGACCTGGCGCGGCTGAACATGGGGCACACAAAAATTTACGCGCCAATTGACGGCACCGTGATCGCGCGAAATGTGGACGCCGGGCAAACGGTCGCGGCAAGCTTTCAATCGCCCACTTTGTTCGTCATCGCGCAGGACTTGACGAAAATGCTGGTCTACGCGAAGACGGATGAAGCGGACGTTGGCCGCATCAAGGTTGGAGCGACGTCCACATTTCGCGTGGACTCCTTTCCCCGTGAGACATTCAGCGGGCGCGTGACGCAAGTGCGCATGAATGCGACGACCATTCAGAACGTGGTGACCTACGACACCATCGTTGCGTTCGACAATCCGGATCAGCGGCTTTTTCCGGGCATGACGGCCTACGTGAGCATTCCGGTAGCCTGGGAGAGCGACGCGGTCAAAATTCCGAACGGGGCCCTGCGCTATAAGCCGGACCTCCCGGAGGAGCAGCGCCGCGCCCTGCTCGCGAAGTACAAGATCTCCGACATGGCGAGCGGCAAACGCGGCGGCGGAGCGGGTGCCGCGCCGGGGCAAGGCGGGCCCACCCGGGGAGGAAGCCAGCAGGGCGGCCCCGGCGGAAGCGGAGTTAGCGTGCGGGATGACACGGCGATTGTCTGGAAGTTGCGGCCGGACAAAACGCTCGAGCCGGTGCGCATCAAGCTCGGCGTGACGGACTTTACGTTTACGGCCTTGAAAGAAGGCAGCCTCAAACCCGGCGACGAACTAGTCATCGGAGAAATCAGCAAGGGCGCCAAGCCGGCCACGCAGCAGTCACCGGCGGGCGGTCAGAATCCGTTGCCGCGCCGGATGTAGCGGCGCCAAGCGCTCGCGAAGCGAGAAAGGGAATGGATGAGCGCAAGCTTGAATGCAGATGGGCCGATGATCCGGCTCGAGCAGGTCCACAAAACCTATCAGCTGGGCGAAATGCAGGTCCACGCGTTGCGAGGAGTGTCCCTGCACATCGAAGACAGCGAATTCGTGGCCGTGATGGGCGCGTCCGGCTCTGGAAAATCAACGCTGATGAACATCATCGGCTGCCTGGACCGGCCGACGCGCGGACAGTATTTCCTCGACGGCGCCGATGTATCCACGCTCACGAAAAATGAACTGGCGAGAATCCGAAACCGGAAGCTGGGCTTCGTCTTCCAGCAATTCAATCTGCTCTCGCGGACGTCGGCGCTCGAAAACGTCGAGCTGCCGACGGTTTACTCCGCGTTGCCGCCGGAAGAGCGCGTCAAGCGCGCCCGGGAGGCTCTCGCGCGCGTGGGGCTGGCCAATCGCGCGGATCATCATCCGAGCCAGCTATCCGGCGGGCAGCAGCAGCGCGTGGCGATTGCGCGGGCGCTCGTGAATCATCCGCAGATTCTGCTGGCCGACGAGCCCACGGGAAATCTGGACAGCCGAACCTCGGTCGAGATCATGGAAATCTTGCAGGAATTGAATGAAGAGCAGGGGCTGACCGTCATCATGGTCACGCACGAGCAGGACATCGCGCAGTACGCGAAGAGGGCCATCGTCTTCCGTGACGGAAAAATTCTGCACGACCGCAAGATCGAAGAGCGGCTTGTCGCAAAAGACGTTCTGCTCACACTGCCTGCCGGTGAGAGCTCCGAGGAAGCGGCGAGCGGGGAAGCAGGGCAAGCGGAGAAAGGATCGGCCCAGGCGGCGGCGCCGGCCTGAGAAAATAGATGGAGCTTCTGAATACACTGGCGCTCGCTCTCCGCGCGCTCTCGCGCAACAAGATGCGCTCCTCGCTCACGATGCTGGGGATCATTATCGGTGTGGGCGCGGTGATCGCCACCGTCAGCATCGGACAGGGCGCGAACTATCTCGTGCAGCAGGGAATTCAAAACATGGGCACCAATGCCGTGTTCATCGCGGCAGGAAGCGGCCGGCCCGGCGGAGCGCGCATGGGCTCCTGGGCGGTCAAGTCGCTGGTCATGGATGACATTCAAGCCGTGCTGCGCGAAGTGCCGCTGATCAGAGAGGCCGCGCCGGGAGTCATGAGCCGCGGGCAGGTTGTTTATCAGAATCAGAATTGGAACACGAGTATCATGGGCACGACGCCGAACTATTTTCAAATCCGCAACTGGCCGGTGCAATCAGGATCCACTTTCAGCCAAGAAGAGGTGGATCTGGCGGCAAACGTCTGCGTGCTGGGAACAACGGTGGCGAACATTCTGTTTCCCGTCGAAAACCCGATCGGGAAAACGGTTCGCATCGGCAATCTTCCGTTCCGCGTGACCGGCGTGCTGGAATCGAAAGGCCAGTCCACGAATGGTGATGACCAGGATGACCGCATCTTCGCGCCGTATACGACTGTTCAGAAAAAGATCGCCGGGATCACCTGGATTCAATTCATCGTGGCATCGGCGGTGACGCAGGATGCGTCCCTGGCCGCGGTTCAGCCGATCACGGAGCTGCTGCGCGAGCGGCACCGCATTCGCCGCGGCGAAGACGACGATTTTTTTGTGCGCACGCAAACGGAAGTGGCCGACCTGGCCAATCAAACGCAGAGCGTGATGACGCTCTTGCTCGGCTCGATCGCCTCGGTCTCCCTGCTTGTCGGTGGAATCGGAATCATGAACATCATGCTGGTTTCCGTGACGGAGCGAACGCGAGAGATCGGCGTGCGCATGGCCGTGGGCGCAACCGAAGGCGACGTTCAGAATCAGTTCCTCGTCGAAGCGGTGACGCTGAGCATGGTTGGAGGTCTTATCGGAATTATTGTCGGTCTTGCAGGATCTGCGCTGATCAATAAAGTCTTGCGATGGCCGGTGCTGATTTCGGTGAAGGCCATGATCATCGCGGCGCTTTTTTCGGTTGCAGTGGGAATTTTCTTCGGCTTTTATCCCGCACGAAAAGCGGCACGACTCGATCCGATTGAAGCGCTGCGCTACGAATAACTCGCTACTGACCAATCACCTAAAAGGGAATGTCTTCGTCGGAGATTTCAGGTCCAGCACTCGGGTGGCCGCCTCCGAAAGCGTCGTCGACCGGTGCGGCCGGAGCCTCGAGTTCGTCGCTGCCGCCGGAGCCGGAGCGGGCGCCCGCGGCTGCACCCATAGCCGCTCCATCGCCGCGTCCGCCGAGCATGCGGAAATTGCTTGCGACGATTTCAAAACTGGTGCGCTTCTGACCCTCTTTGTCCTGCCATTCGCGGGACTGAATGCGGCCTTCGATAAAGATCAGGGAGCCTTTCTTGAGATACTGCTGGGCGATTTCCGCTTGCTTGCCCCAGACGACAATCTTGTGCCACTCCGTGCGCTTCTGGCGCTCGCCGTTGCGGTCCTTGTAGGTCTCGTCCGTGGCGACGGAAAAATTGGCGACGGCCTGACCGCCACCGGTGTAGCGCGTCTCTGGATCGCGGCCCAAGCGGCCAACGAGAATTACTTTGTTAACGGACATTGATTCCTCCAACGAAGTGCGAACCGCGCGGGAACAGATTCCTTCTCGCTACGCTCGTTCGGGATGACAATCCCCGCCGGATCGTGACCTTGTTCACTGACATAAGATCTCTCCTTGCGAAGAGTGAAGATAGCACGCCGGACGGTTGCAGGCCAAGAATGCGCGCGAGGGTCCTGTTAGCGGGGCGCGGGTTAGAAAGGAAGTTAACTATCTGAATGTTTAAAACTAAAGTCCTATTGATCCGGAGCGCCCGATTACCTACTCTGGATGGGTTAAGAGCGTCTACACCTTCCCTTCAGCTGCCCGTCCTACCCAACGGCAAGTGTTCTTGGGCTAACCGAGCGAGCAGAGCGCCAAGTGGAGAGCATTGGCGACTGGCTCCGCTCAGAACGTTGGCTTTGCCCCTAGTTGTAGGTGTACTCTGGCACCAATCGATTTCTAAAGGAGAATAGCATAATGAAGAAACAGAAGGGCTTTTCACTTATCGAGTTGCTGATCGT
>JBGOWC010000082.1:0-7346 GCA_041478415.1 Terriglobia bacterium | reverse complement strand
GAACCGCTGTTTCGCAAGAATCAGCTTGCCATCGTGCATGCGGCAGGCTCTCCCGATCCCACGCGCTCGCATTTCGACGCGCAGGACTTCATGGAGTCCGGCACGCCCGGTCTCAAGTCCACCGAGGACGGCTGGCTCAACCGGGCGATCGAGACGGTTGCGGAGGAAAACGCGTCGCCGTTTCGCGCCGTGGCCATGGGGCCAAATCTTCCGCGCATGCTGCGCGGAAGCGCGCCCGCGATTGCGCTGCCGGATCTGCGGCAGTTCAAAGTGATGGCCCAATCGCCGATGGTCGAGGGCGGCTTCGAAGCGATGTACGCGCAGACCGTGGATCAGGCGCTCCACGGCACGGGCACGGAGACGTTTGAGGCGATTGACCTGCTGCGCAAGGCCGACCCGGCGAAATATCAGCCCGAAAACGGGGCGGACTATTCCGCGAGCCGGCTGGGCAAGAGCCTCCAGCAGGTGGGCCAGCTCCTCAAGGCCGACATCGGCGTCGAAGTCTTGTTCGTGGACTGCGGCGGCTGGGACAATCACGTCAACGAAGGCGGCGTGCAGGGCCAGCTCTCGAATCTCCTGCGCGATCTCGGCCAGGGACTTGCCGCGTTCCATCAAGACATGGGCGCGCGCATGGAAAATATCGTCGTCGTCACGATGTCCGAATTCGGCCGCACGGCGAAAGAGAACGGCAACCGCGGCACCGACCACGGCCATGCGAACTGCATGTTCGTCATGGGCGGAGCGGTAAAGGGAGGCCGCGTGTACGGCAAGTGGCCCGGCTTGGACTCACACCAGCTCTATGAAGGCCGCGATCTTGCGCTCACGACCGACTTCCGCTCCGTCCTCGGCGAAGTCCTCGTAAACCACATGGCCTGCAATGACCTGAAGACCGTCTTCCCCGGCTTCGAAAACGACCCGCGCAAATTCACCGGCCTCCTCCGCGTTTGACATCAGTCCTGCGAACCAGTAGCGTTGCGCAAGTTTTGCGGTTGCTTGCGCCTCGCCGTAGTTTCCGGAGGGTCCGCACATGGCCCAAGTCACGCGGTCCCCCAAAATATACGACGTTTGCATCATCGGTTCGGGCGCGGCCGGCGGCATGGCCGCGAAGATCCTCACCGAAGGCGGACTGAACGTCGTGATGCTGGAGGCCGGCCCGCCGCTGAATCCCGAAAAAGATTTCAAGATGTTTATGTGGCCGTATGAATTGCCGCACCGCGGCGCGGGTGTGGGCGCGAAGGTGCGCGACGAATTGAACGACGAGTTCATGGCGCCGAACGGCGCGTGGACGATCGAAGGCGAGCCGTACACGACGGCGGAGGGGTCGCGGTTCCGCTGGTTTCGCTCACGAATCGTCGGCGGGCGCACCAACCATTGGGGCCGCATCGCGCTGCGCTTCGCGCCGATTGATTTTCAATCCCGTTCGCGCGACGGCCTGGGCGACGACTGGCCGATCGCGTACGAAGACCTGGCGCCGTACTACGACAAAGTGGAAGGGTACATCGGCGTCTTCGGGTCCAAAGAAAACATCTCCAGCGCACCGGACGGCGTTTTCCAGCCGCCGCCGAAACCGCGCTGCACGGAAACGATCATCAAGAAATCCTGCGACAAGATCGGCGTCCTGTGCGTGCCCGCCCGGCTCGCCGTCTTGACCCAGCCGCTAAACGGCCGGCCGGCGTGCCACTATTGCGGCCAGTGCGGCCGCGGCTGCGTCACTGCGTCGAACTTCAGCTCCAGCCAGGTTTTGATCCCTCCGGCGATGGCGACGGGCCGGCTGACGCTCATCACCGGCGCGATGGCGCGCGAGATCGTTGTGGGGAAGAACGGGAAGGCCGAGGCTGTCTCTTACATTGACAAAGCGACGCGCACGGAGAAGCGCATTCATGCGCGCGCATTCGTGGTTGGCGCGAGCGCCTGCGAGTCCTCGCGGCTCCTGCTCAACTCAAAGTCTTCTCTGTTTCCCGACGGCCTGGCCAATTCGTCGGGCAAGGTCGGCTGCTACCTGATGGATTCGGTCGGCAGCGACGGCGCCGGCTATTTCCCGCAGCTTGAGAAAATGCCGCCGCACAACCACGACGGCACCGGCGGACTGCACATGTACACGCCGTGGTGGAAATTTGACCGCAAGAATGATTTTCCGCGCGGCTATCACATCGAATACGGAGGCGGACGCGGGATGCCTGGCGTCGGCATGTTCGATGGAATTTGCTGGGAGAAGGAAGGCTACGGCGCCGGCTTGAAGCAGCGGTGCCGTACCGCCTACGGAGCGTACATGGGATTCTCCGGACGCGGCGAGATGATTCCCAACGAGGACTCCTACTGCGAGATCGATCCCGACACGGTGGATCAGTGGGGAATTCCGGTGCTGCGCTTCCACTTCAAGTGGAGCGACCACGAGATCAAGCAGGCCAAGAACATGCAGGAAACGTTTCGCGCCATCACCGAAGCCGCGGGCGGCACCTACCTCACGAAGACCTCGACGTGGGGCGATTCCGCCTACGGGATTCGCGACGGGGGCGTCATCATCCACGAGCTCGGCACCGCGCGCATGGGAGCAAATCCCAAAACGTCGGTGCTGAACGGCTTCTGCCAAGCGCACGACGTGAAAAATCTGTTCGTCACCGACGGCGCCTCGTTCGTCAGCAATCCGGACAAGAATCCGACACTCACCATCATGGCGCAAACCTGGCGCGCTTCCGAATATTTGCTGGAGGAAGCCGGGAAGGGCAACCTGTGATCGAAAGGCGCGGGAGGGAAAATCCCAAATGACGGCCAAGTCGGTTTCGCGTCGCGACATCCTGAGGACGCTGGCGATCGGCGCGGTTGGCAGCTCCGTCCTCCAGGTCATTCCGCTCGAAGCCGCGGAATATGCCCACCAGGTCGTGCGCAAGGAGAAAGCCGCCTCGCCGCTTGGAAAATACGCGCCGAAGTATTTTTCATCGCACCAGTATCAGACGCTCACCGCGCTCTGCGACGCTATCATTCCGAAGGACGAGCATTCGGGCGGCGCCGTGGAAGCGGGCGCGCCAGAATTCATCGATCTCGTCACCAGCGAAAACGCGGAGTTTCAGCTCACGCTCGGCGGAGGCTTCTTCTGGCTGGATAGTTTCTGCACGGACCGCTATGAGAAGAATTACCTCGATTGCTCCGCGGCCCAGCAAAAGGAAGTGCTCGACGCGATCGCCTACCGAAAAAACGCGGAGAAGGAGCCGGTATTGAGCCAGGGCGTGGCCTTCTTCGCCTTCCTGCGGAAACTCGCCTGCGATGGCTTCTACACGAGCAAGATCGGCATCGCCGACTTGCAATATGTCGGCAACACATCGTTGCGCGAATTTCCCGGCTGTCCGCCCGTCCCGGAAGCGTGAATCAGCGGCGGTCCGGGATCATTCAGAAGCGCAGCTTTTTCAAGTAGTCGTGGCTGATCCGAAGGCTCTCGAAGGGATCTTTCGGCTGGTCGTGCTCGACGAAATAGTGGCGGATTCCCGCTTTTTCGGATTGCGCGAAGATTCGCTTCCAGTCAATCGCGCCGCTCCCCACCTCGGTCATCTTGTGAGCTTTGGTCATGTCTTTCACATGCACCATCGGGAAGCGGCCCGGGTAACGGTCGAAATAGGCGAGCGGGTCCTGGCCGCCCTCGGTGATCCAGCAGAGGTCCATCTGCATCTTCACGAGATGCGGATCGGTCTCGGCGAGAAGAACGTCATACGGCAGCTTTCCGCCCAGTGATTTCTCCGGATGAAACTCGAAATCGTGGTTGTGATAGCCGAACTGGATTCCCGCTTTGAGGCTCGCCTCGCCCGCGCGATTGAACGCTTCGGCAGCGCGTTTCCACCCGTCCGGCTCCTTGCGCTGCTCTTCCTCAATCCACGGGCAGACAATGTAACTCTGCCCGATCACCTGCGCCGCCTCGAGGACTTTCGGCCATGGCGCGCCGAGGCTCGCATATTCCATGTGAGCCGAAATCCCGGCAAGCCCGTTTCGATCCAGCGCCGCGCGAATGGTCTGCGGCGGATGATCGAAGTAGCCGGCGAACTCGACCTCTTGGTAGCCGATCGCTGCGACGCGCGCGAGCGTGCCTTCGAAATCTCGCTTCATCAGGTCACGCACGGTGTAGAGCTGCATTCCGATCTTCTCGATCTTGCGATCGGCGGTAGCCCATGCGATGCCGCGCGGAAGCATCGCGGCGGCGAGCGTCGTCTGAAGAAAATCGCGGCGATTCATCACGAGCGTCATCCTTTGAGCCCCAGTGGTAAGCGTTGGCCTTGCGGCATCTCAGCCCTTGATCTTCCCCGACGCCGCATCCCACGTAACCGCGCTCTTGCGGAAATACGATTCGTTTGCCATGTGACACGCGAGCGCGGCGTGATGCCCGAAGACGGCGTCCTCCGCGACGGGCTGCCGCGTGCGCACCGCCTGGAAGAAAGTCCACAGGTGCGGCTTCAGCTCGTCCCAGGAAGTTCCGCGGTAGCTGATGCCTTCGAGCGCGGGCTCTTTGCCGGGAACGGAATCGTGCTCCTCGTGCCACTTCTTCGCGTACTGCTCGCGCATCTCCTTCGGAAAACCGCTGGCGTAGTAACTAGGCGCGGTATCCTCGCCGGTTTGCGGAATATAGTTCACCGCGGTTTCGGTCACTTCCAGAATTCCCTTCGAGCCCATGAAGCGATAGATCTCCGGAGTTTCCGTCCCCAGGCTGAGCCGCATATACACCGGCACGCTGCTGTACTCGAACAGCGTGCAGTGCACGTCCGGCATGTTCCGCCCGTCCTTCCAGCGCAAAATTCCGCCGGAGGCCAGCGCGCGCGTCGGCGGTTCCTTCCATCCGAGCATGAACTGCATTCCGCTGATCAAATGCACGAGAAGATCGCCAGCTACGCCTGTGCCGTACTCTTTCCAGCAGCGCCAGCGCGCGAAAATCTTGGGATCGAACGGCCGCTTGGGCACATCCCCCTGCCAGGTATCCCAGTCCAGCGTCTGCGGAGAAAGGTCCGGCGGCGGCGGATACACCCACGCGCCGGTGGGATCGTTGCGGCCGAGCGAAGCTTCCACCAGGCAGATGTCTCCGAGCGAGCCCTGCGCGATGATCTCCCTCGCTTTCGCGCAGATGACCGAGCTGACGCGCTGCGAACCAATCTGCACGATGCGTCCCGTCTCCCGCGCCGCCTTCACCATGTCCACGCCATCGGCGGCGGAATGCGACATCGGTTTTTCGCAGTAGATGTCCTTGCCCGCGCGCACCGCGTCCACCACGATTTGCCTGTGCCAATGGTCGGGCACCGCCGCAACGATGCAATCGATCTCTTTGTTTTCGAGCAGCTCGCGATATCGCCGCGTCGTCGGGAGCTTCGCGCCGGCAATTTCTCTCGCCAGCGTGTGCCGGCCGTCGTAGAGGTCGCACGCCGCCGCGCACTCGACTCCCGGCAACTGGATCGCGCTCGCGAGCAGCCCCGATCCCTGCATCCCCACGCCGATCATGCCGAAGCGAACGCGGTCGCTCGGCGACGCGAGATACGCCGCGGCATCAAACCGTGCCGGTTCCAGAAAGACGGTGCGAGACGCGACAAATGCGCCCGCGGCTCCTGCGCCCCTCTTCATGAATTCCCGGCGAGAATAATGGCTATTCTTCATGGTGCCTCCCGGACCTGCGACGACGATTCAATCCCGCAGGCGCACAATTTCAGCGGAGCGCCTGCACGGCGACTTCTTTGAAGAAGACTACGTCCGCGTCGCTGTGATTCTGGAGCCCGATGAATCCTTCGTTCGGACGCGGCCCGCGCTGCGGTTCGAAATCAAACTTCATCGGCGGGACGGGCTGGCCCTCGGTGTAGTCGGTGACCAGGACGCCGTTGAGAACGACGGTCGTGCGCGGGCCGTCCAGCGTGATGAGCATGGTGTTCCACTCCGGCCCCGGTTTTCCGGGCTTCGCGAGGGGCTTCGTCAGCGAATAGAGAACGGCCGTCACGTGGTATTCGTCCTCATTGGATTTTCCCGGCTCGTTGTCAATCTGCACTTCGTAACCATAGTGCACCGGCATCCAGGGCTCGCGCGGCTCGATGGGGATGCGGATGTAGACGCCGGAGTTGTCGTTGTGGTCGCGCATCTTGAACACCACTCGGATCGTGCAATTCCCCAGCTTGCCTCCCGCCCAATAGAGCAAGCCCATTCCGCCGCTCGTTCCGATGAGGCCGTTCTCCACTTTCATCTCGCCCGGGCCGACATGTTTCCATCCGGTGAGGTCCTTGCCATTGAAGAGTTGCCTCCATTCACCCGGCGGGACGTTGGACCGCAGCCACGCGGGCAATAGCAGAAGCGCGAGAGCGGGCAGGAGCAGAAACACTTTTCGACGCATGAATCCCTCCACTTGTCGCGGCCATCCTACAGGATTCCAATCGCCGCTTCCTTAGAATTTTCCGGCGGATGCAATTGTTTTTGTTGGGGCACGACATCCCGTGCCCAGTTAGCATATTCTTCCGTTTTCCCGGAGATCTGTCTGACTTCAGCAGGGCAGCGCAGCAACCAGCGAATGGGCGAACGGGTCGCTCTCGTCACCGGAGCCGGCTCCGGCATCGGCCGCGCAGCGGCACTGCGGCTGGCCGAAGAAGGCGCCCGCGTTCTCGTCACCGATTTGAATGAAGCCGCGGCAAGCGAAGTGGCCGGCGAGATTTCGAAGCGCGGCGGCCAATCCTCCGCTTGTAAACTCGACGTGACCTCGGAAAGCGACTGGCAATCCGCCGTTCAGCACGCCCTGAGCAAGTGGGGTTGCCTCCATGTGCTCGCCGCCTGCGCGGGAATCAGTTTTACCAAACCCATCGCGGAAACTTCTCTCGACGAATGGCGAAATGTTCTTGGCATTAACCTCGACGGCGTTTTCCTTGGCCTGAAGCATGCGATTCCGGCGCTGCGCGACTCCGGCGGCGGCAGCATCGTGGTGATCTCTTCCGCGAGCGGGATCAAGGCGGCTGCCGGCGCGAGCGCTTACTCCGCGAGCAAGGCCGCGCTTCGCTTGCTGGTCAAGACCGCCGCGCTCGAATGCGCGCCGCATCACATTCGCGTCAACGCCATCCTGCCCGGCGGCGTGGAGACGCCGATGTGGCGGACGATGCCGTTTTTTCAAGAATTGGTCGTGAAGCTGGGCAGCGAAGAAGCGGCCTGGAAAACCCTCAGCGCAGGAACGCCGCTCGCGCGCCTGGCAAAACCCGAAGAGATCGCCGACGCAATTCTCTTTCTCGCGTCCGAGGCGTCGAGTTTTATGACTGGAGCGGAATTGGTGATTGACGGCGGCTACACGGCCTAACCGGCTGCTGAGAGCAAGAACGCCATCCGCTCGGTCCGGACGGCGTTTTTCACAATTG
>JBGOWC010000242.1:0-4004 GCA_041478415.1 Terriglobia bacterium | reverse complement strand
TGCGGCAGCAAATCTTTCAGCGCTTCGACGAGCAGCGCTTTCTGCACGCCCGGCTTGCGCTTCGCCGCATCCGGAAGCGTGGCCACAAATTCAACCAGCGGCGTATCGAGCAGCGGCACGCGCACTTCGAGCGAACGGTCCATGCTGACCGCGTCCGTGTCGCGCAGCAGCGTGCTCGCCATGTACGTGCGCAGTTCGAGCCAGGAAATTCCGCCGATGGTTTCCATTGTCCGCGCTTCGCCCGCCACGCGTTCAATCCAGCCGAGCCATGTCGGCAGTAGCGTCTTTCCATCTTCTGCAACGACGCTTGCGCGAAACGCCGGCTGCATCAGCTTCTCCAGTTCTCCCGCCGGAAACAGCGCCCGCGCCGCGAAATACGCATCCGGCGGAATCCCCGGAGCGCGCCACACCGCCGCAGTCTTTCGCGCCGCATCGGGGGAAGCCGAAAGCGCCAGCAATCGCGCGGTGAGTGGCGACGTCGCGCGCCGTATCGCCGCGGGAAACGCGCGCGCTACCCGAGCGAGCCGCCGCAGCCGAGGTACATCGATAAACGTGCGATACCCTGCAAAAAGTTCGTCGCCGCCCAATCCCGACAGCGTCACTTTCAAGCCTACTTGCCGCGCCGCCCACGAGACGAGATACGTGTTCACGCCGTCCATCGTCGGCTGGTCGAGCGCGCCGATGGCTTCGACAAGATGCGCGAGCATCTCTTCGCCCCGCAGCGGCACTTCGGTGTGTTCCGTTCCGCAGTGCTCCGCCACGCGCCGCGCGAGCGGAGCCTCATCAAAGTTTGTTCCGGGAAATGCCAGCGTGAAGCTGCGAATGCCTTTGTGTTCACGCGCGGCAAGAGCGGCGATCGCGCTCGAATCGAGCCCGCTTGAAAGAAATAATCCGACGGGCACGTCGGCGATCAGATGCGCGCGTATGGAATCCTCGAGCATCGGCCGCAGCGCACGCGCCGCGCTGGAAAAATCGCGCGGCCGTTTCGGATCGCGCGCCGCCGGGCTGCGCTGCAGATCCCACCACGGCCGCGGCCGCGGAGTGCGCCGCCGGTCCGGCACAAGGAGATGAATGCTGTGACCCGGGGGCAGTGAAAAAATTCCCTCGATCAACGTGACGGGCTCGGAGACCGAGCCAAACTGGAGATAAGAAGTCAACGCATCGGGCGAGAGACGCCCCGGGATGCCGCCCGCGAGCAACGCGCGCACCTCGGACGCGAAGAAGATCCCTTCCTGCGTTTGCGCGTAGTAGAGCGGTTTGATTCCCAGCGGATCGCGCGCGAGAAAAAGTTGCGGCGCGGAATTTTGCGGACGCAGATCCAGAAGTGCGAATGCAAACATTCCGCGCAGCTCGGGGAGAAGCTCTTCGCCCCATTCCTCCCAAGCGTGGACAAGAACTTCGGTGTCCGATTGCGTCGCGAAGCGATGGCCCGCCAGCGCGAGTCGCTCGCGCAGATCGCGATAGTTGTAAATCTCGCCGTTCAGGATGACGGCAACGTCGCGCGTTTCGTTCCAGATGGGCTGGTGGCCGCCGGCGAGATCAATGATGCTGAGCCGCCGAATGCCAAGCGCCACGCCCCGCGCCCGGGGATCGTTCACCAGGAATCCTTCATCATCCGGCCCGCGATGGCGCATCGCCGCGGCCATCGCGCGGGTACGAGGCTCCGCGACTGCGGAATGAGCGGGCGCGACGACTCCGCAGATACCGCACACGCGCTTACTTGATCTCCGGAGTGTGGAAGAGAGCGGCGCTGGCGCGGTGAAAGTGCTCGCGCAGGTGGAAACGGGGAACCCGCAGCCGGCGGTCCGCGTACCACGCCAGCAGCAGGCGCATCGGCAGGAAGAACATGACGAGAACGGCTGAAAAAACCAGCATGGCAAACGATTCGCGCTCGAGAATCAGGCTCCAGTCGGCGATCTCATCCCAGCCGGGATAGATCGAATCAAGCATGCGCCGAAGACCGAGTCCCTCCAGCGGCAGCCGCGCGACACGAACGTGCGCGAAGCGTTCGTAATTGTATTCGGGGGAATATTTCGGGATCGATCGCGTGGCCTGCGCAAACGTCTCTGCATCCTGCAGGTCTTTGCGTGTCAGGAGCCGCCCGTTCGCGTCGCGGAGAAATGTCCGATAGGTCGGGTCCACGACCACCCAGCGCTCATCAATGAGAACCTCCGCAACGACATGTTTCGCCCGGTGATCTGGGCCGAGCAGAAGCAGCCGGCGCGTTTGCAACTCAGAGCTTCTCGCAAGATTGAGAAAAGCGTTTGTCGCCGTGCCGCAGACATTGAGGAGCTGTTGGTAATTGAGCGTAATTTCCGGATCGCGCGCCGCAAGTTGATCGGCGTGCGCGGCCACCGCGCGCGGAGGGCCGCTCCGCATCCAGCCCAGAATGGCCTCGACTTTTTGTTCCGGTGGGTCCAGGTCCGACACAATCGCGTCCGAAAAACCATCGAGATATTTCCTCACTGAATATTCCCACCCGCAGGAGTAAAGCAGAGACAACACGGAAAGCACGAGGAGGAGATTGACGCTCCACCAGGCGAAGCGAAAAACGCGATGGTTCTCTTGAGCCACGATCTTAGGCCGGGGGGCGAGATTGTCCATCAGCGGACGCCCTCCTCGCAAGTGATTCGTACAGGTTTTCCATCTCCTGTACGGGTTCCTCCCAGCCAAGCCGGGGAAGCAGCGCTGCTCCGCCGGCCCGCAGGCGATCGCGCAACGGCGCGTCGCTCAGCACGCGCTCCAGCGCTTCCGCCAGCGCGCCGACTTCGTGCGGGACGATCACGCCGGCTCCGTCCCTCAGCAGCCGGGCAATGCCGCAAGTGTCCGTAACGATCACCGGTATCCCCGCAGCAACGGCCTCCGCAGCCGTGTTCCCGAAATTTTCGTTCTGCGATGGGAGCACAAAAACATTTGCATCTCGGTACGCCGCCCACTTGGCATCGCCGAAAATCGGGCCGGGGAAGTGCACGCGCTCGCCCACACCTAGTTCACGCGCCTGCTTTTCAAGCGCTCTCTTCATGCCGTCCTCGTCAGGGCCCGCGAACACCAGCCGCCGCCGCAGTCCCTGCCCTTCGGAAAGCATTGCAAAGGCCCGAAGCAGCAAATCCGGACTCTTCTTGCTCACGAGCCGTCCGAGAAAAAGGATGACGATGTCGCTGGGTGGGATTCCGCAGCTCGCGCGAAAGGAGTTGCGCGGTGGCAGGACGGCCGGCACCTCCACGCCATTGCGCCGGAGAACTACCCGCGCGCGGGCAGTCTCGCCGGCAACGAGTTCGGAAACTTCCTGTTCGGATGTGGCAATCACGCCGTGCGCTCCCTCGATCATGCGCCGGCCGAGTACTCCATGATACACCCACTTGAGCAGGACATTCCGAACGATCGGCCGATACATCCCGATCGGCTCGACCACATACGGAACATCCGCTGCGCGGCAGGCGGAGGCCACGCGCGGGCCGAGCAAATCATACAGGCCGTAGATGTGCGCCACATCGAAGTCCCGGATGCGTTCGCGGCAGAAACGCGCCACCGAGGGATTCCAGGTGACGGTTCGGTAGCGAAGACGAGTCGGAAGATACACTGCCTCGACGCCGTCCTTGAACCGGCGAAGACCCCAGGGGCAAGGCTCGATCGGCGCAAAGTCGTTGCGGCCGGCGATACCCCAGTCCGCGGTCAGCACGGTGACGTGATGCCCGCGCCGCGCCAGCCCCTCGGCCAGCGCTCGCACTTTCACGGGCGGCCCGCCATGCTCGAGAAACGGCGCGTACGTTTCCGTGACCTTCAGGATTCGCATAGTTCGCGCAGGATTTTTTTCAGCGCCTTGGCGAACGCGGGAAAACGAAAATCGCGCTCGACCCGGGCGCGGCCACGCGCGCCCATCTCCCGCGCATGCGCCGGATCGCTCAGGAGCGTGTCCAGAGCCGTCGCCAACTGCGCGACGTCGCCGTGCTGGACGAGATAGCCGGTGACTCCGTCCCGGATGACTTCGGGAGCGCCGCCGTGCG
>JBGOWC010000061.1:0-8133 GCA_041478415.1 Terriglobia bacterium | reverse complement strand
GCGAGAAAAACGAAAACGGCGGCGAAAAGTTGTCGCCGCTGTTCTCCCGGATGTGGCAGTTCCCCGCAATTCGCGTCCAGCAAAACGCTCGGGAGGAATTGCGAAGCCATTTGAAAAAAATCTTTGGCGCTGGCGCGAATGTGCACGCGCAACTCGAGCCGCTAAAAATCGTGCGCCACGCGGTCACTTATCGCGAGATCACCCTGACGGGATTTCGGATTCGCCAGGAGCGGCTGCCACGGTTGGCGGGGGCGCGCGGTGTCGCTCTCAGCGACTTCGGGCATCTCCCCGTTTCGAATCTCACTCGCAAAATCGCGAAAGCCGCCGCTCAAGACGCCGAAGCACACCGCTGAGAGGCGTTAGCGCTTTCGCGCTCGTGGCGCGGCGCCGCGTCGTGCCAGTGCTACGATGAACGTGCGACCATGTCGAGCACGGTAACAACTTTCTCCGCCGCGGCGCCGCCCGCCGAGCGATTTTTCCGCGCCTCGGTGTTTTTCCTGATCCTGACTTCGGTCATGACACTCGTTGCCACGGGGAAGCTCGACCCCGTGGTTGCGATCCTCGCGCCCGCGGCCATCTTGTACAAGGGACTTCGCTGGTGGCGCGGCCGCGAGCCGGAGCTCAGCCATCGCGCCGCAACCTGGCTGGTCGTCGCCTATCTCGCGGTCTTTCCCATGGACTACCTGTTCTTTTCGCGGATTTTCGCCGCGAGCGCTCCGAATCCGGGACTCTACGCCGCGCTTCTTTCCTCAGTGCATTTCCTGCTCTTCGTCCTGCTCGTGCGGCTTTTTAGCGCCACCACGGACCGCGACGCGCTCTTCTTGTCGTTGCTTTCGTTCGCGGGAATTCTTGCGGCGGCGGTGCTCACGATCGACACGTACTTCCTCGCGCTCTTTTTCGTTTTCCTGAGTTTCGGCGTGGCGACGTTTCTCGGCTACGAGTTGCGCCGCGGCGCGCGCGGCGCGGTGTCGTCGCCGCTTGCGGCGCGCCCCGGCGTCGAGGAAAAATTCAACCGCGCGTTGAGCCTCGCCGCGCTTAGCCTGGCGATCGGTTCGATCTCCATCGGGGGATTGCTCTTCTTCCTCTTCCCGCGCTTCAGCGCAGGCTATCTCGGACGTCTGAGCGTGCAGCCTTCGTTGATGACCGGTTTCAGCAACGACGTGGAGCTCGGCCAGATCGGCGAAATCAAGAAGAATTCCGCCGTGGTCATGCGCATCAAGATCGCGCGGCTGCTGCGCACGGGCAACATCCGCTGGCGGGGCATCGCGCTCACAACCTTTGACGGAAAGCGCTGGTATACGCCGGAGCGCCAGCCGGCGGCGCTCTCGGTGGATTCCGACGGATGGATCCATCCGCCGGCCTTTCCGGACGGCCTTCGCGCGCAATCGGTCCCGCTGCACTACACGGTCCTGCTAGAGCCCGTCGCCACCGACGCGGTCTTTGCTCCGCCGTATGTGATTTCGCTGCGGGGAAATTTCTCCGGCGAAGCCGCGTCTACGGCATTTGAGATGCGGCGCAGCTATCTGCTCGTTGACGACACAACTTCGCTCTTCAATCCCTTTCACAACTACGCGGCCATGCGCTACGAGGGGTTTTCTCTTGCGCCCATGGTCGCCCCGTCGCTCTTGCGCAACGCCCCCACCGCGTATCCGGAATTGATCCGCTCCACGTATCTCCAAATTCCCCCGCTCGATTCACGCGTCGCGGAGCTCGCCCGGGAAATCACGGCGCGGGCATCGACACCCTACGACAAAGCCGTCGTCATTGAAAGTTATCTGCAGACGAATTACGGCTACACGCTGAATCTCACGGGCCGGCCCGGCGAGGATGCGCTGGCGCGGTTTCTCTTTGTCAATCGCGCCGGGCATTGCGAATACTTCGCCTCGGCGATGACCGTCCTGCTGCGGACGCTCGGCGTGCCCGCGCGCTATGTGAACGGCTTTCTCCCCGGCGAGTATAACGACCTCGGCGGTGACTACATCGTGCGCGCGAGCGACGCGCACAGCTGGGTGGAGGTCTATTTCCCCGGATACGGCTGGATCACGTTTGATCCCACGCCCGCAGTGCCCGAGGGGGAGAAAAATCTTCTCGGACGGATGGGCGCCTATTGGGACTATTTCCAGCTCACCTGGAACGAATGGGTCATCAATTACGATTTCGCGCACCAGATCGCCCTGGCGCAGAACATGCAACGCGGCTCGCGCACATGGACCGAACGCGCGCGGTCGTACTTTGAGGCTTCCGAAAAACACGGGAAGGACTGGATCAAGTCCTGGCAAGGCAAGCACGGCGCGTTCCGCATCGTGCTCCCGCTGGCCATCGCACTCTTCCTGGTGGCGCTCAATTTCGGCGTCCTGCGGCGCGCCGTGGGCCGGCTGCGCGTCGAATGGCAGGTGCGATCGTCGGCCGGGCCGCGGCCGGACCCGCAACTCGCGTCGCTTCTCTATCAGGAATTCTTGCGCCTGCTTGGGCGCCGTGGCTGGAAACACCGCCCGTCGGAGTCTCCCTTTGAATTTGCGGCGGCGCTCGGCGCTCCGGGAATCGCTCCCGCGGCGAATGAATTTACGCGGCTTTACGCGCAGGCGCGCTACGGCGGCGCCCCTTGCGACGCCCTGCGGCTCCGAGCGCTCCTGCACGAGATCCGCGACGCCCTCCGCGCCCGCTAGTCCTGTCCGCCCGCCTTCGCCGCGTCGCGTGTTACACTTCAGAATTGCGCAGAGCGGGAAATTTCTCTCCGATGCCGAAAACCACCAAAGTCGGTTTCATCAGTCTCGGCTGCCCAAAAAATCTCGTGGACAGCGAGGTGATGATGGGCATCCTGACGCGCGGCGGCTACGAACTGACCCCGCGCGCGGACGATGCCGATGTTCTCGTCGTGAACACGTGCAGCTTCATCGAGCCCGCGCAGAAGGAATCCATCGAGACGATTCTCGAAATGGCCGAACACAAGAAGTTCGGCTCGGCCAAGAAATTGATCGTCGCCGGGTGCCTGGTCGAGCGATTCCGGGATCACATCCTCGAGCAGATTCCCGAAGTGGACGCCGTCGTTGGCACGGGCGAGATCGAGCGCATTCTGGAAGCCGTCGAAGGCGAGCTGCGTCCCGAAACTTCGGGACCTGCGGCGCCGCCCGCATTTCTCTATCACGACCTGACGCCGAGAATCCTCACAACGCCCCGCCACGCGGCCTATATCAAAATTGCCGAAGGCTGCGATCACCCGTGCAGCTTCTGCATCATTCCGCAGCTTCGCGGCAGTTTCCGCAGCCGGCGTTTCGAATCAGTGGTGCGTGAGGCCAAGAATCTCGCCGCGGCGGGCGCCCGCGAAGTCACGCTGATCGGGCAAGACACGACTTCCTACGGCGAGGATCTTGGCCTGCGCGACGGTCTCGCGCAATTGCTGGAAAGACTCGCGAGCGTCGAAGACCTCCTGTGGGTACGGTTTCTGTACGCCTATCCGAACCGCGTGACCCAGAGGCTGCTCGATATGCTCGCGGCGCACCCGCGCCTGGCAAAATACATGGACATGCCACTGCAGCATGCGAGCCGCAGTGTCCTCGCGCGAATGAAGCGCGGCTCGAGCGGCGGCGCGTTTTTGAAGTTGCTCGAAAGAATTCGCGCGACGATTCCTGGAGTTTCGCTGCGCACCTCTTTTGTGGTTGGTTTTCCCGGCGAAACCGAAGCCGATTTCGATGAGCTCTGCGGATTCGTTCGCGCCGCGGAGTTCGACTGGATGGGCGTGTTCGAGTATTCGGACGTGGAGACGGCCGCAAGCGCGGCGCTCGATGCCAAAGTAGACCCACTGGAAACGACCGATCGCCGCATCCGCCTCATGGCCATCCAAAAGCAGATTTCGCGCGGCAAGCTGCGGGCATTGAAAGGCGATACGCGCATCGCGCTTGTCGAAGGCCCCTCGAAGGATAATCCTCTGGTATGGGAGGCGCGGCTCGAGGGCATGGCGCCGGAAATCGACGGCAAGCTCTATCTCACCGACATCGAGGCGGGCGGCGAAACGGCTCGCGCAGGTGACGCTGCGCGAATTCAAATCACAAAGACCGACGCCTACGATCTCATCGGCCGAGTCGTAGAGATTCTTCCGCGGACGGAGCTTCTCGCGGAATCTCGCGCCATACCGGGTGCGCTGCCCGGAGAAAGGCTCCACCGCATCGCCACCGGCGCACCCCTCCGAGTTCTGAGCTAGAATTACAGCCGCAAGCCGGGTGCAGCCGCGGTCTTTAGACCGCGGGGTTTCGCGGCAGCAGAAAGGCCCGCCCTCTGACCCTTCGACTTCGCTCAGGGTAAAAAAGGGCGGCTGCAGCTCACGAGTCATGCAACACAAGTGCCCCATCTGCAAAGCGCCGACGGATTCGGAGAAGCACGCGGACTTCCCGTTCTGCGGCGAGCGCTGCCGCCTGCTCGATCTCGGCAACTGGGCCGCCGAGCGTTACGTAGTCACCGAGCCTGTCCTGGACGAAGACTTTGTCGAACCACCCAACCCCAATGAAACCGAGCACTGATCCTGCCGCAACTTCCCTGCCTCGAAAGAAGCCGCGCCTCGCCCTCGCCCTCGCAACCGTCTTCGGGGTCGGCTACGTTCCGAAAGCCCCGGGCACTTTCGGATCTCTCATCGGAGTCATCCTGGCGGTCATCGCCCACCCAATCACCCTTCTGCTTGTGTCAGGCGACGTGGGCTTCGGAATGCCCATGGTTCACGGCCTTTCCGCATCCGTGCTTTCGCTTCTCCCTGCTCCTGTCGTTCTGCTGGTCTGCGCTGCGATCGGAGTGTGGAGCGCATCGCGCGCCGCGGAATTCTCTGGTAGCAAAGATCCTCAGCACATCGTCATTGATGAAGTCTCCGGTCAACACTTGACGCTGATGCTTGCCCTGACTCCGCTAGCCCTTCCGGCGCAGTTCACGCACAACCCGGATTTCGTCGGATACGCCATCTACTTCGCGTTGAGCCTGCTCAACTGGAAATACCTCTTGGCAGGTTTCATACTCTTTCGCGTCTTCGATATTTGGAAGCCGTATCCGGTTCGGCGGCTCGAAAAACTTCCCCGCGGCTGGGGCATCATGGCCGACGACTGGATGGCGGCCGTCTATGCCGCGCTCGTGCTGCGGCTGGTAAACCATCTGGGCCTGCTATGAAATTCGGCGACACAGCGAAGAACGGAATCCCGCGGATTGACCGCGTCGCGCCCGCGGCCGCCATTCCCGGCGGAGAAATCGCCATTCACGGCCGCGGATTTTCCGCAAAAAATCATGCGCCTCCGCTCGTGCGTTTTGGCGAAGTGGAGGGCAGCCTCCTCCTCGCCGCGGAAAACCGGCTTATCGCCCGCGTTCCGGATGGCGCCTCGAGCGGGACGGTTTGTGTTTCAACCGGCGCGGCGGAAAGCAAGCCGCATCCGGTCGCCATCGGCATCCAGGTTGCCGACAACCTGCATCCGGTGGGGAATCCCGCAGTGGACGCCGATGGAAGCATCTACGTCACGTACAGCGGGCAGCGCGGCCAGCGCGTTCCCGTCTCGCTCTACAAGATCACGGCGAACTACAGCGTCAAGCCGTTTGTCACCTCGCTCACAAATCCCAGCGGCCTCGCGCTCGGCCGCGCAGGCGACCTCTTCGTCTCCTGCCGCCACGATGGCACGATTCATCGCGTCACCCCCGACGGCCGCGCCGAACAATGGATCGAAGGCATGGGCGTCGCCACCGGCCTGGCTTTCGACCGCGAGGAAAATCTCTACGTCGGCGACCGCAGCGGCACGATCTTCAAGGTCAGTCCCTCGCGCGAGATTTTTGTTTTTGCCACGCTTGAGCCCTCGATCGCCGCATATCATCTGACCTTCAGTCCGTCGGGCGAGCTGTACGCGACCGGCCCCACGACGTCAAGCTTCGATCGCGTCTATCGGGTTACGAAGGGCGGCGAAGTGCAGACGTTCTACCGCGGCCTCGGCCGCCCGCAAGGAATGGCGTTTGACCGCGACTCGAATCTCTACGTCGCCGCATCGCTCGGCGGTAGCCGAGGCATCGTGCGCATCTCGCCGGAAGGCCGCGCCGATCTCGTTCTCAGCGGCTCGGGCATCGTCGGCCTCGCGCTCCAGCCGAGCGGCCGCGCCATCCTTGCCACTACCGGCGCGCTCTTCGCCCTCGATTGGGACGTTCGCGGACTGCCGCTTCCAGGATCTTCGAGCCGATGAAAGCGGAAATCATCGCCGTCGGTTCGGAGATGCTCACTCCGGACCGTCTGGACACCAATTCCCTCTTCCTCACCGAAGAGCTGAACAAGCTCGGCATCGAAGTCGTGCGCAAGATTGTGGTCGGCGACGACCCGCAACAGTTGAGCGACGCGTTTCGCGGCGCGCTCGGCCGCGTGGAACTCGTAATTGCATCCGGCGGGCTCGGCCCTACGGAAGACGATCTCACCCGAGAGACGGTAGCGGAGTTGCTTGGCCGCAAACTGCGGCGCGATGACGCCATCGTCCGCGCCATCGAGGCGCGCTTCCGCAACCTGGGCCGCGAAATGCCCGAAGTCAACGTGCGCCAGGCGATGGTGCCGGAAGGAGCGGAGGCGCTCGAAAACCCACGCGGCTCGGCGCCAGGACTCTGGATCGAAGACGCCGGACGGATGATTGCGCTGCTTCCCGGCCCTCCGCGCGAGCTCAAACCCATGTTCGTGGAAAAGATCGTGCCGAAGCTCGAGCGGCGCGTCTCCGCCGTGCGGCTCTTCCATCGCGAGCTGCGCGTGGCCGGAATGGGCGAATCGCACGTGGACCAGCGCATCGCACCCATCTACAAGCGCTATTCCGACGTGCAAACGACCGTGCTCGCCGCGCCCGGCGAGATCCAGATTCATTTGCGGATGTGGACCCCCGACGCGATGCACGCGCAGAAGACATTTGCTGAAATCATCGAGGGTTTCAAGCTGGCGCTCGGCGAGCGCATTTTCACCGAGGAAGGGCTCTCGCTCGAAGAAGTTGTCGCGCGGCAGCTCACACTCAACCATGCCACCATCGCCGCGGCGGAGAGCTGCACCGGGGGCCTCCTGGCGCAGCGGCTGACCAGCATCGCCGGCAGCTCCTCGTATTTTCTTGGCGGAATCGTCTGCTACAGCAATGAGCTGAAAACGGCTTGGGTGGACGTGCCCACGGAGACGATTGAGGCCAAGGGCGCAGTCAGCGCCGAGGTCGCCATTGCGCTGGCCGACGGCGTTCGCCGCCGCGTCGGGAGCACGCTCGGCGTCGGCATCACGGGAATCGCCGGGCCGGGCGGCGGCTCCGAAGAGAAGCCCGTCGGCACGGTGCACATCGCACTCGCGCATGCGGGCGGCGTGAAGGAGCGCAGCGTGCGTTTTCCCGGGGACCGCGAGATGATTCGCTGGCAGGCCTCGCAAATCGCGCTGGACATGGTGCGCGTGCACTTCCTCTACAACGGTTCCAATGCCAAGGGCAAAGTTCCGGGGCGAGGCTGAGCCTTGCGCCTTTTTGTGGCGCTGGAGATTCCCGCCGCGGTGCGCGAGAATCTGGCTGCGCGGATCAACCAGCTGCGACCGCTTGCGCCGCAGGCCCGATGGGTTCGCGCGGAGAATCTTCACGTGACGCTGAAATTCATCGGCGAAGTCCCCGCACAAAACGCCGGCGCGATTCGCACGTCTCTCTCCTCCGTGCGTGGAGAAGGTCCGATCGAATTGCGCTTCGGCGGGCTGAGTTTCTTCCCCGACGACAAACGCCCGCGAGTCTTCTGGGCCGGCATCGAAGCGGGGCAGGCTCTCGCGCGGCTTGCAGGAGCAATAGAGCATGTACTCGAGCCGCTGGGCATCGCGCGCGAGCAGCGAGAATTCTCCGCGCATCTCACGCTCGCTCGCTTCCCTCAGCCGGGAGCCCTTCCGGAAAGATTCCGCGCCACCGTGCCCGAACTGGCCGCGATCGAATTTGGCGCGCATTCCGCCGGCGAGTTCTGCCTCTTTGAAAGCCAGCTAAAGCCATCCGGCGCGCAGCACACGCGTGTCGAAGCGTTTCCGCTCGGGGCGGAAGGAAGCTGACGCCGTGCTCTCTTCCGCCGCCCAGTTTGCGTGGATTCCGCTTGCGGCCTACCTCGCCGGCTCGATTCCCTTCGGCCTGCTACTCGGAAAACTTTTTG
>JBGOWC010000281.1:0-3518 GCA_041478415.1 Terriglobia bacterium | reverse complement strand
CCGGCGAAAGTTGCCAACAGCGCGCCGGCTCCCCGCAGCGGATGGGCGATTACGGGTCCCGTGCGGACGACTCCGTTCGCAACTCCGGCAACCCCCGCAAAGGGCAAGTCGAGCGACGAAGGCGATCTCGGCATGGCCAAACCGCAAGCCCAGATTTGGGCTGGCTACATTTACACCGGCTTCGGGCCCGGCGCTCCGTTCGATCGTTTTCACTCGCACGGCGGTGGACTCGAGCTGGAAGTGGGAGTCTCGAAGTGGGTGGGATTGGTCGCGGAGGTTGGTGCGGGGCGCTTTGGTCGCAACGATCTCTCGAGCACTACTCAGCGAAGCACACTGTTCAGCGTTCTCTTCGGGCCACGGATCAATATCCGCAAGTGGAATCGCGTGGTTCCCTTCGCGGAGTTCCTCCTTGGCGGCGCGAGCAGTGGTCAGGCCTTCACGGGGACACCGGACTCCGGGCATAACAGCTTTGCGATTGCGCCCGGTGGCGGCGTGGACGCCATCTTCACGCCTTGGTTCGGCTGGCGTCTTTTCAAGGTGGACTACTTCATGACCAATTTCAGCGGTCCGGCCGTCGGCGGAAACGCACGGCAAGACAACTGGCGTTTCATGACCGGCCCGGTTTTTAGGGTGGGCGTTACCAAACCCCCGCCGCCTCCTCCACCCAATCGCGCCCCGGTCGCGAGTTGCTCGGCTTCCCCGAATTCCGTGTACGCGGGCTCGGGCGACACTGCCGCGATTCATGTAAGCGCGAGCGACGCGGATAACGATCCGCTGACCTATGCATACACCGCCACCGGCGGCACAGTGGATGGCAGCGGCCCGGAGGCGCGCTGGAATTCCGCGGGTCTCGGCGTGGGAACTTACACCGTGAACACCAAGGTGGATGACGGCAAAGGCGGCACGGCAACCTGCGCGGCCGACATTAAAGTCGAAGAGCGGCCGAATCGGCCTCCGACGCTCTCTTGCTCGGCGGAACGCAGCCCGATCCTGCCTGGCGATCGCACCAAGATCACGGCGACGGCGAGCGACCCGGACAACGACAACCTGACCTACTCCTGGAAAGCAACGGGCGGCCAGATTGCCGGCTCCGGCGCAACCGTGGACTTTGACGCCAGCGGCCTGCAGCCGGGCAGCTACACGGTGACCGGGCGCGTCGATGACGGACGCGGCGGTGCCGCGGACTGCTCGACGACTGTGGACGTGCAGGCTCCGCCGGCGCCTCCGCAGGCGAGCAAGATCGGCGAATGCAGCTACAAGGCGGGCATCACCCGCGTAGACAACCTCTGCAAGCGCATTGGAGACGACGTGGCGCTCCGGCTGAACAACGAGCCGAACGGCAAGGCCGTGATCGTCGGCTTCGCAGATCCGAAGGAGAAGGGCGCCGCCAAGGCAGCGGGAACCCGCGCGGACCTATTCAAGAAATACCTCGGAGAGAAGGGAATCGATGCGTCTCGGATCAGCACCCGGACGGGCGAAGCCCAGAAGGGTGCGGATAAGGAGAACCGCCGCATCGACATCATATTCGTGCCGGAAGGGGCAACTTACTAACCAACGGACGAAATCCGACTTCCAGCGGGCTCTCCAGAGAACTTTTTGGAGAGCCCGTTGTGTTTTAGAGGAAGTTGCCGCCCAACCGACTCTATCAACACGTGAAAAGGCGCGAGAGTTCCCAGATTGAGACCCGCCAGCGTTCCATTTCGGCAAAGAGTTGATTCCTAAAGCCTTGGCGCTACATTTCCACAATCTACGTTGACATCTGTTCCAAAGTGGAATAGAAGCCTCTTTGAGAATAGTAACTAAGCTATTGATTTTACGTGCGGTAATTTACATTTCCTAAATGGCACAAGAGGTGCAACCCCTTCTTCGGGAGAGTCGGAATGGTGATGGGAGACCGCGATGGAAGATGAGGTTGTGTCGCCGCGCGCGGCGCCGATGACCGTTCTCGTGGTGGACGACGAACAGAGCACGCGGGAGCTTTGCGCGGACGTCGCCCTGGCCTGCGGGATGAAGGTGCAGTCTGCCTCAAGCGCGGAGGAAGCGCTAGATCTCCTCGAGCAGTACCCGGTGGACATTCTCCTGACCGATCTCAAGCTGCCGGAGACCAGCGGTCTGGATCTCCTCAAGCGCGTCCGGGGCCTCTACCCGCAGACTTCCGTCCTTGTGCTCACGCAGTACGGCTCGATTGAGTCGGCGGTTGAGGCCACGCGCCTCGGGGCGGTGGACTACGTAACCAAGCCGTTTCATTTGGAGGAGCTGAAAGCCAGGCTGCAGCGAGTGGCCCGAGATGCGGACCTGGATCAGGAAAACCGTCTGCTCCGCGAGCAGCTCCGCACGCGGCCCGGATTCGGCGGTCTCATCGGCATGACCGCCAAGATGCAGCGCGTCTTCAAGATGATTGAGAAGGTGAGCCAGCACGAATATCCGGTGTTGATCCTCGGCGAGAGCGGAACGGGAAAGGAGATTGTGGCGCGCTCGATTCACTTCTCCGGCCCGCGCAAGGAAAAACCCTTCGCCCCGGTGGACTGTTCCTCGCTCGTGCCCACGCTGATCGAGTCCGAACTCTTTGGCTATGTGAAGGGCGCATTCACCGGGGCCTTGCACGCGAAGCAGGGTTTGCTCGAAGCAGCGCAGGGCGGCACGCTATTTCTCGACGAGATCGGCGACATGCCGGTGGATCTCCAGGCCAAACTCCTCCGTTCACTTCAGGAACGCGAGGTCAAGCCGGTCGGCTCAACCGAGCGCCGCTCCATCAACGTGCGCATCATTGCGGCGACCAACCGCGACCTCGAGGCGGCCATCCGCAACGGACAGTTCCGGCAGGATCTGTACTTCCGGCTGAACGTCGTGCAAATCAAGCTGCCGCCGCTTCGCGAGCGAAAGAGCGACATCCCTATCCTGGTGGCCACGTTTCTCGAGAAATTCTGCGACGCAAACCAGCCTCCGCGGACGATCTCGAACGACGCCATGCAGCGGTTGATGGCCTATGATTGGCCGGGAAACGTTCGCGAGCTCGAGAATGCCATCGAGCGCGCCGTTGCGCTCGGTTCGGGTCCCATCGTCCATGTCGGAGATCTGCCCTCGAGTCTTCTGTATCCCTCGACCGATCGCCCTCCCGAGAAGGACGAGTTGCTTCCCCTGGAAGAGCTCGAGCGCCGAGCCATTCTGCGGACGCTGCGGGAGACGGGCGGAGACAAGCTCGCCACGGCGCGGCTTCTCGGCATCGGGAAGACGACGCTCTACCGCAAGCTGAAACAGTACAGCGTCGACCAAACCGTCCATTAGAAGCCAAGAATTCAGAGTGTGAGAAGTGAGCGGCCGGCCTTCGTCCCCTGCAGGGAATTGCTTTGCCTGGACTCTTCGCGAATTCAGCGACCTCCCCGCGGTCTGTTTCCTTTCCCCCCAGGTCCACTCCGGGAATTCCATAGGGCGAATTCTCGACATGAAACTCCGCTTCGGGACTAGCTCTCCCAGCCCTTCTTTAACACACTGAATTTCCAACTACTTGCGCGAATCCT
>JBGOWC010000057.1:0-8394 GCA_041478415.1 Terriglobia bacterium | reverse complement strand
GCTGACCCGCACGTCCTGATTCGGCAACGCAGCGATCGAGCCGGTGACATTAATGGTGCGGCTGATCTCGGCGCGGGCCACTCGGACGAGCGTGACCTCGACCCCGGCGGATTCGGCCGGTTTGCCGCCATCTTCCTCGGTACCCGCTGCGGATTTGTGCGAGCACGCCGCGAGAACCGCGGCGAGAAGCAGCAGAGCGGGGAGAGCGGCGCGTTCGAAACTCAGCGTGGAATTTGGCATTAGTCCAGTGACGCTCCTACGGTTTCTTCGAGTTCGGCAAAGGCAAACTGCAGACCAAATGAATTTTCAAGGTACTCCCGCTCGAGCTGTTGGGCGTTGCGCTGCGCATCGAGGACGGTCAGGATGCTGGCCTTGCCCGCTCGATAACTTTCCTGGGCGAGATCGGCCAGGCGGCGCCCCGCGGGCAGAAGCTTGCTGCGAAAGAGCTCGACCTGCGTCCGCCTCACGGAAAGAGCGAGGTAAGCGGTCTGCGAGCGGCCGGCAACGGCGCGCCGGGTGGCGGTTGCCTCGCTCTCAAGCACGCGGGAATTGGCGCGCGATTGCGCGATCTCGCCCTGGTTGCGCGAGAAGAGTGGAAGCTCGACGGCTAGATGTCCGTGCAAGCCTGCTCGAAACTCCGGTGGCGAATTGAATTCGCCAGCAATTGCCGCGGTGACATGCGGAGTGCGCTCGGCCTGGAGAAGTAGCCGTCGAGCTTCTTCGATGCGCTGCTCCTGCGCGAGATGCTGCAACTCCGGGTTGGATTGTTCCGCGCGCGTGACAAGCTCCTCCATCGTCAGCGGCGGTGGCGGTTCATCCATCGGAGTCGCAAGCTCCCAATCCGCCCCCGCCGGCTCATTCAAGAGCATGTTGAGCTGGTTGAGCGCAATTCTCTCCTGCTGGCGCGAGACTTCGAGATCGGTTTCCGCGCGCGTCACCCCCAGGCTGGCCTGAAATACTTCCAATTGCGGCACATCGCCTGCGTCAAATCGCGCCTGCGCGATTTCCTGAAGCCGCTTCGCCAGATCAAGTGAGCGCTGCTGAAATGCCGTCACGCCGCGAGAGAGCGCAGCCCCGTAATATGCCTCGCGCACGCCACGCCTGACCCGGCGTTCAAGCGCTGCATACTCGAGGTCGGCGAGAGTTATCCCCCGTCGCGCAACTTCCATGCGGCGGCCTCGTTGCCCGCCGATTTCAAGTGGCTGTTCGAACAACAACGATTCATGGGGAGCGTCGCGTGTGACGTCGAAACTGACCGTCGGATTGGGTCGCTGCCCCGCGATCCGAACACCGGCTTCGCTCACGGCGCGCCGGAGCCTTGCGGCGGCGAGATCCAGATTCCGGCGAGCGGCGCGATCGAGCGCCTCGTGCAGTGTGAGCCGGGCAGGTGCCTGTGCGGCCACAGCGAAGGCGGAGAAAACGAAGATCGCGAGAGCTAAGCTCAAGCGCAACCGCAGCGATAAAATTCCAAGCGGGTGTACCCGGTGCAGGACGCTCGCGATTCCAATCCGAATCACAGTCCCATCCTTCTTTTCGCCCGGAAGAGTGCAGTGCGAATCGAGGCCCGATTATAGAGCAGTGCACAGGCGATTCGTGAGTGAGGAAACTGCGGTTCAGCTTGCCGCGCGCCGCGGCTCTTGCAAACCGTCAAACCGTTCCCGTAGTAGCCGCACGGTGAGATACGCATGCCGTTCAGGAAGGGTTCCAGGCGACTTGGCGATAGGGCGGCAGCATGCGCTCGCGTCTGCTGCGGGGCTGGGTTAGAATTCTCACCTGGCACGAACGGCCGCCAGCCTATTTCATGAATCCGACGATTGCCATCTACCCTGGGTCTTTCGATCCGGTCACCAACGGCCATCTGGACCTGATCGAGCGAGGCACGAAGATTTTCGGCCGGCTGATTGTGGGGGTCCTCCGCAACGCGGAGAAGCAACCGCTGTTCAGCGTCTCGGAGCGGATTGAAATGCTTCGCGAAGTGACGCGCAATTGGCCGACGGTCGAAGTAGACGTTTTTGACGGGCTTCTGGTGGAGTACGCTAAGCGGCGCGAAGCAGGAGTGATCCTGCGCGGAATACGGGCAGTTTCCGACTATGAGTACGAGCTACAGATGGCGCTGATGAACCGGAAACTTGAGCCGAAGCTGGAGACTGTGTTCATGATGCCGGCGCTCTCCTATAGTTATCTGAGCGCCCGGCTCGTCCGGGAGATTGCGCAGCTCGGCGGGCCGCTCCAGGGCCTGGTGCCACCCGAGGTGGAAAAGCGGCTTCGCGCGAAGGTATCCTAAAGTTCGTGCAAAGGGGAAACTGGTGCAACCGCAACTGACGGACAGAATCAAACGCATTTCCGTTTCGCCGACTTCGGCAGTCATCACCGAAGCGGAAAAGTACAAGTCGCGCGGCGTGGACCTGGTGGACTTCGGCCCCGGCGAACCGGACTTTCCGACGCCCGACCACATCAAGAACGCTGCGATTCGCGCGATCGAGCAGAACTACACGAAGTACACGCCGACGGCGGGGATCATGCCGCTCCGAGATGCCATCTGCGCGTGGCACCAGCGCGAACTGGGTTCGCGCTTCGAGCCGAAAGAGTGCATCGTCAACGTCGGCGGAAAACATTCGATCTTCAACGTCGTCAGCGTACTCGTACAGGCGGGCGATGAGGTGATCATCCCCGCGCCGTATTGGGTCAGCTTCCCGGACATCGTGAAGTATGCCGGCGGGAAGCCGGTGCACGTGGAAACAAGCCCGGAAGACGGCTTCACGGTTCGCGCCACGGCCATCGAGAAAGCCATCACGCCGAAAACGCGGCTCATGATCATCAACTCGCCGTCCAATCCGACGGGCGGCGTCGTGCCGCAGGACGAGTACGAGAAAATTCTCGCGCTCTGCCGCAAGCACAACATCTGGCTGATGGGCGACGAGTGCTATTCGCACTTCGTGTATGAGCCGCACAAACCGTTTTCGATCTCGAGCGCGGGAAAAGAAAACGTCATCATTATCGGCTCGGTATCGAAGACGTTTGCGATGACCGGATGGCGCATCGGCTACGCGCTGGCGCCAGAGCCCCTGGTGCAGGCCATGATCAAGCTGCAAAGCCAGTCCACCTCCAATCCGACTTCGATCGCGCAGCACGCCGCGCTCGAAGCCATGCGCGGGCCGATGGACACCGTGCCCGTGATGCTCGCGGAATATGCGCGCCGCCGCCAACGTATTCTTCAGGGGCTGCGCGCAATTCCTGGCGTGACGTGTGCTGAGCCCGGCGGAGCGTTCTATGCCTTCCCGAATGTGGCGGCGCATCTCGCCAACGGCACGGCCAACTCGCAATCGCGCGCGAAGGATACGATGGAGTTGTCCCGGCAGTTGCTCGAGAAGGCGCACGTTGCGCTCGTCCCAGGCGAAGCCTTTGGCGCTCCGGGATATCTGCGCATCTCCTATGCGACTTCGCTCGAACGAATCGATGAAGGGGTGCGCCGGATCGAGCGTTTTCTCACTCACGCCGAAGCCGCGTCGTGACGCCGGAGCCATTTCGAATCGAGCCGGAGTTTTCTCCTCGCATTTGGGGTGCCAGGTCTCTCGTTCCCCTCTACCCTGAAAAAACCGGACTGACGGAGCCGATTGGAGAGGCCTGGGTGACCGGCCACGAGTGCCGCGTTGCGGCGGGGCCGTTTGCGGGGCAAGAACTGCGTGCAGCGTGGCGCGAGATGCCTGTGGCTTGGCGCGGCACGCGGCTTGCTGCGGTGGAAGATTTCCCGATTCTCGCGAAATTCATTTTTCCAACCGACAATCTCTCCATTCAAGTGCACCCGGACGACGCTTACGCTCAAGAGCATGAACGCGCCGCCGGCGGCCGGGGCAAGACCGAAATGTGGCATGCAGTTTCCGCGAAACCTGGAGCAAAGCTGCTGCTGGGGATGAAGCCCGGTGCGAACAAGGAGAAGTTTCGCGCCTCGCTCGCTGCACGCACGCCTGAGGATATATTTGAGAGCTGGCCGGTGAGCGCGGGTGATACTTTTTTCGTTCCAGCGGGAACACCGCACACCGTCGGGCCCGGCATGATTCTCTGCGAGGTGCAGGAATATTCAGATCTGACTTATCGTGTCTATGATTATGGTCGGGTGGATGCGCTCGGGAAGCCGCGAAAGTTGCACGTCGAAAAGGCGCTTGAGGTGATGAACTTCGGCGCGTTTGCGGGAGGAAAAATCGCCGCGCTGCCGTTGTCTTGCCGGGAAGGAACGCGCCACCTTTTGGCGGCGTGCCGGTATTTCGCGGCGGAACGCTGGGATTTCGCGGCCCCGATGGATGTAGAGACAGATGCAGAGCACTTCGAGGTCATCGTGATTCTCCGTGGGAGTGGCGAAATGAGTTGGACCGGAGGCGCGGCGAGCTATCTTCCCGGACAATCGTGGTTCGTGCCGGCGGCGCTCGGGCGGTATCGGATTGTTCCGCGTGAAACAACGGCGCTCTTGTTCACGTATGTGCCGAATGTCGCCGCGTTGCGCAAAAAACTCCTCGAAGGTGGAACGGACGAAGCGGCCGTATCCCGAGTGGTTTTCGCGTAGAGCGATGAAGTACATAGAGATGATGAACAAAGAATTGACGACGCACGCCGTGATCCTTGCCGGGGGACGAGGGACGCGGTTCTGGCCGCGCAGCCGGACGCGCACGCCGAAGCAGCTTCTGAACATCACCGGCAAGGAAACCATGCTCGAGCAAACCGTCGAGCGGTTGCTTCCACTCGTGCCGGCCGAACGGATTTGGACGGTGACCAACGCGGAGCAGGCTGCCGCGGTGCGCCGGCAATTGCCGGCCGCGGCGCGGCAGGGCGTGCTTACCGAACCGATTGGGCGCAACACGGCGGCGGCGATTGCGCTCGCGGCGCTGCATGTGCGGCATGCGGCGGGCGGCGATGCGCTGCTCGCGGTGCTGCCCGCGGATCACTACATCGCACGGGCCGGGCGCTACCGAAGGATTGTGCGCGTCGCGCTGCAACTCGCCCGCGAGCCGGGACGCTTGATTGTTCTCGGGATTCCTCCGACGCGGCCAGACAGCGGCTTTGGCTACGTCGAGCGGATGGGCCGCCCCTTGCCCTTGGGCGCATTCGCGGTGAAACGCTTCACGGAAAAGCCGGCGCTTTCCCTCGCGAAGCAGTACGTGAAATCAGGCCGCTATCACTGGAATGCGGGGATGTTCTTCTGGCGAGTCTCGACGTTTCTCGACAACTTGAATCGCTTCTTGCCAAAGACGCATGCGGCCCTGGAAAAATTGGGCGAAGCCATCGGCACGCGGCGGTACGAGCGCAAGCTGCGCGCCATCTATCCGAGGCTCGAAAGCATTTCCGTGGACTACGCGATTCTCGAGCCGGCAACGCGCCAGCAGGGACTGCCGCGCGTCCTTGTGATTCCCGCCGACGTCGGCTGGAGCGATATCGGCTCCTGGGCAGCGGTTTACGAACTGCTCGCGCGGCGGCCGGGCGAGAACGTATCCGCCAGTGCCTCGTATGCGCTCGACGCCGAAGGCAATTTCCTGTGGAGCCCACAAAAGCTCATCGCGGCGATCGGTGTTCGCAACCTCGTTGTAGTTGAGACGCCCGACGCACTGCTTATCTGCTCGCGCGACCGCGCTCAGGACGTCGGCAAAATCGTGAAATGGCTCGAAGAGCAGCAAAGAAAAGACCTGCTCTGAGTCTACCTCGCAAGAGGCCTGCGGCAGTCCAATCCGGCTCTTGGTGGCTCCTGTCTTTCACGTATACTCGCCAATTGTGACGGCAATTCGCTTTGGCACCGATGGATGGCGCGGCGTAATCGCCGACGACTTCACGCTTGAAAACGTGAAGAAGGTGGCGCAGGCGATCGCGCGCTACGTCGTGCGCTGCGAGGACCCGCGGAAGGGCGTGCTCGTCGGCTATGACCACCGATTCGCCGCGGACCGCGCGGCGGCGACGATCGCAGAAATCATTAGCGCGACTGGAACGCCCGTCTGGCTCGCGGACAAGCCCTGCCCGACCCCCGCCATTTCCCTTCTCGTGCGCCAGCGCGGTGCGGCCGGCGGCATCGTTGTCACCGCGAGTCACAATCCCTACCGCTGGAACGGAATCAAGTACAAGGCCAGCTACGGCAGCTCGGCTCTGCCTTCCATCGTGGCCCAAATCGAGCAGGAGCTGGAGACTATATTGCGCGACGGCGCAGCGCCACTGCCGCCGCAGAAAGAACTGATTCAATCCTTTGATCCGCGCGCGCCGTATCTCGACACCATCGAGAAACTAGTGGACTGGCAGCGCCTGCGTGACGCGAAGTTCCGATTCGTCGTGGATCCCATGCACGGCTCCGCGGCAGGGCTTCTGCTCGAGCTTTTCACCCGCAATGGAATTGCCTGCGACGAAATTCGCGGAACGCGCGACCCGCTCTTCGGCGGCGTGAACCCCGAGCCGATCGAGCCGCACATCGAGGCGCTGCGGCAAGCCGTGCGCGCGGGCGGGTACGACGCGGGCTTCTCCGCCGACGGCGATGGCGACCGCATCGGCGCGATGGATCGTGACGGCACGTTCATCACGCCGCACCAGATTTTCGCGCTGTTGTTCTGGCACCTCGCGGGAACGCGGCAGCTTCCCGGCGACGTGGCGAAAACCTTCTCCGTCACGAAACTGATTGACAAGATCGCCGCGAAGCTCGGCCGCAAGCTCCATGAAATTCCGATTGGTTTCAAATACGTCTGCGAGTTGATGCTCGAGCAAAACATCCTCATCGGCGGCGAGGAGAGCGGCGGAATCGGCACGAGCCTTTACCTCCCGGAGCGCGATGCTACGGTTTCGGCACTGCTTTTGGCCGAAGTGATGGCCTGGCACCTCAAATCGCTCGGCGAGCTGGTGGGCATGTTGCACGCCGAGTTCGGCGAACATCATTATGGCCGCGTGGATATCGACGTGAAACCCCGACAGAAAGAAAAAGCCATCGCCCACTTTTCAGACGGCAAACTGACTCGGTTGCTCGACTGGCCTGTTGTTCGCCGGGAAGATATGGACGGCATCAAGGTCTATCTCGGCGAGATCGGATGGGTCATGGTGCGGGCATCCGGCACCGAGCACGTTTTGCGAATCTATTCCGAAACGTCGCGGCCGGAGACCACGCGGCGCGTGCTCGACGAGGTCAGCGCGCTGGTGCAGCGGTTGTAGGAGGCGGAGATGGAAATCGTCAATCTGCGCGAAAAATTCGAGCGCTTCGGCGACTACTGGAGCCCGAAGATCGTCGGCGAGCTGAACGACAGCTACGTCAAAGCCGTAAAGCTAAAAGGCGAATTCGTCTGGCATCATCATGACAATGAAGACGAATTATTTCTCGTCGTGAAGGGAATCCTGCGAATGCGTTTTCGCGACCGCGATGTTCTTGTGCGCGAGGGCGAATTCGTGATCGTACCGCACGGCGTCGAACATCTGCCCGTCGCCGAGGAAGAAGTGCACGTCCTGTTGCTCGAGCCAAAATCCACACTGAACACGGGGAATATCACCAACGAAAGGACGGTCGCCGAGCTCGAGCGGATCTAAGGCCCGCACTGCCGCGAGCGGCCCACACATAACTATGGAACGCCGGTTCTACACGCTCGATGTATTCACGACGACACGCTTCGAAGGCAATCCTTTGGCAGTGGTCACGGACGGCGACGGATTGTCGCAGAGCGAAATGCTCGCCATCGCTCGCGAGATGAATCTCTCGGAAACGGTCTTCGTGCAAAAACCGACCGAAGACCGCGCGCTGGCTCGCCTGCGCATCTTCACCACACGGGAAGAGCTGAAGCTCGCCGGGCATCCGGTCATCGGGACGTGGTTTCTGCTGGCCGAGCTCGGCGTGGTGCCCGCGCGGGAAGGCGCCGTGCATGTGATGCAGCAAACGGGCGCGGGCGTTCTTCCGGTCGAAATCGGCTTTCGCGACGGCCGGCCGCAGCGCGTAACGATGACGCAGAAAGAAGCGGCATTTCGCCCCGCAAAAATTCGTAAGCAGGCCCTCGCCGCGGCGCTTGGCCTTTCTCCCAAGGATTTTGATCCCCGGCTCGAGCCGGAATTCGTCTCGACGGGCATCTTCAACTTGATGGTGCCGCTTCGGAGCCGCGCCGCCCTGGGAAAGATCGCGATGAACATGGTCGAGATGCGCCGCCTTCTCGGGAAGAGCGCCACGATGGCCTACTGCTTCGCCCTGGGCGGGAAAGACCGTGCGTTCGCGCGGGGGATGCTTCCCTGGGAACTATATGAAGACGCGGCGACGGGTTCGGCGGCGGGCTCGTTCGGCGCTTATCTTGTGCGCCACGGCAAGCTGACCGCGGGCAAGACCCTCAGCATCCTGCAGGGCGTGGAAATGGGCCGGCCGAGTCATATTGACGTGGCCGTATCGTTGAGCGGCAAAAAACT
>JBGOWC010000056.1:0-8493 GCA_041478415.1 Terriglobia bacterium | reverse complement strand
CATGGTAGCGGAAGCAGGAGACGAGGTGGTCGTTGACCATTCCGGTGGCCTGCATGTGCGCGTAGCAGATCGTGGAGCCGACAAAGCGGAAGCCGCGCTCGCGCAAGTCTGCGCTGAGAGTGTCTGAATCTATTGTCTTGGCGGGGATCTGCTTGTGCGATTTCCAGGCGTTGTGCTTTCGTTTGCCGTCTACGAAGCGCCAGATGTAGGCGTCGAACGAACCAAACGCTTCCTGAACGGCGAGGAATGCGCGTGCATTACCGATGGCAGCCTCGATCTTCATGCGGTTGCGGATGATGCCGGCGTCGGCAAGGAGCGACCGGACTTTGCGCTTGTCATAGCGGGCGACGCGCTGGGGGTCGAAGGCGTCGAAGACTTCACGGTAGCGCTCGCGTTTGCGCAAGATCGTGTCCCAGCTCAGGCCGGCCTGCGCGCCTTCGAGGATCAGGAATTCGAAGAGTTTGCGGTCGTCGTGAACGGGCACGCCCCACTCGGCGTCATGGTAGGGGATGTTGATTGCGTTCTTGGCCCAGGGACAGCGAATCAAAGAGGTTTCTGCGGAATGCGTCAGCATCGCTTCGGCGCCCTACGATTGGCGGATGGAGTGAATGATGATTGTATTTCCGCCGAGGAGGACAGGGTCTGAGACAAGTGCTTCGGTCCAACGGTCGCGGCGGCGCTTCTCCGGCGTGAGCTTCGCGAGCAGGCGGATGAACACGACCACGGGCAAGTACAGCCACTGATTGGCCTTCACGCGGTCCCGATAGACACCCTGAAGCACGAAGCCATTCTTCTCCAGGTAATACCGCAACTCGCTGTAGCCGATGGGATTCGCATGGACCGCTATCTCGTCCTTCCCTGCACAATCGTAAGTAATTTTGGCGCGTGCCTCCGTCGAGAGCGGCTTGAAGTGCGATGTATAGCCAAAGAACAGCCATTTCATGCGCTCTTCAATGTTCAAGATATTCGGCACGCTGATGATCAGGTGCCCGTTGGGCTTCAGGAGCCGGCGATATTCGCGGAATGCTTGTGGCGGTGAATCGATGTGCTCTAAGCCGTCCAGAGAAGTAATGTAGTCGAACGATCCTGCCGAATATGGCAGCGTTCCGGACAGGTCGCCGCTCCTGATATCCACTCCGTCAAGACGGAACAACTCGGAGTAGAGATCGCAGCAGCGCACCTCAAAGCCCGCCGCGAGAAGCCGCTGGGCGAGCGCGCCTTCACCAGCCGGGCAATCCAAAACCAGGCCGCGCGGCAGGGCCTCGAGGATTTTCAACACGGTGTCGTGAAGTCCCGGCCGGGACATTGGCATCGGCCCACGCTCCCCCGCAAGGAGCGGCGGGTGTGAGGGTGGCTTGACCGTGCGGCTAGTCGTTGGAGAGCTGGCCATAGAAATTTGCGGGCGACCGCAAGGCCGCGGGCTGTCCACAATCACCCTTTCTTACTCAGAGTGCCCATCAAAAACCCTGATAATTTCGTCTTTCGGCATCGCGCCTGCAATCTCACCGGCGACCTGTTCGTCTGTGAAGAGCAGCATCGTCGGAATCTCGCGAACGCTGTAGCGCACCGGAGCGCTCATCGGCCCATCACGCTCCGACAGTTGCGTGAAACCTTCCTTCATATCTTGCGCGCCACATATGTGCTGATGCCGTAGTTTTTCCGTAGGATCTGCGCGGTCTCGATCGCTGGCCACAGCATCCGGTCAATCACCGATACCGGCGAATATGCCGCGTACTTGAGCGAACTCACAATACCCCTACGAAGATCGTATGCTCGCCGGAACTCCTTGCTGGTGAGCGGCACATCTCGATAGTCGTACTTCTTTCCCATGAGTCGCGTCTGAACCACAAACGCCAGCCAGTTGTTGGGCGCGGCTTTGTAGATCTTTCGGCCATTATCTTCATTCTCCAGCGCAAACCCCGTTTTGTCCAAGTATTGCAGCACCGTTTCCCGGGTGAAGAAATACAAGTGCCGCGGAATGTCCTCGCAAAAAAGATGCCGCGAAGCCACGCTTCGAAAATTGGTCACCAAGAAGACGAACAATCCATTCTTCTTCACAACCTCCGAGGCCTTTTGAAAGTACGCCATGGGATCGCGCACGTGTTCGAGCACCGCCCACGCCGTCACTGCGTCATAGGCTGGCTCGTTCACAACAATATCCTGAAATTCCTGGGTGTACACACGGAAATCCGTGATGCGTTCTGAGGACTCCGAAATTTCCACCCCCTCCACATCCCATCCTCGCGCGGCCATGAACCGCGGAAAGTCCCCGGTCGCACATCCAACATCCAATAAGCGCTTCCGGCCGGCACCGTTCTCTATCTCCGCCAGGTAATTGGCCTGCTCTCTGAAGCGCCGCCTGCGATAGTGCTCATGCCCTCTCGTCGGAGGATCTCGATAGTATTCCCCGGGGTAGTATTTCTGCATCTCGGCAATCGTGGGCCGGGGATTCACAAATCCCAGCCCGCACTGATCGCATTCGACTACCGTAAAGAATTCTTCCCGGAAAAAGCGCCGGTCCGGCATTGAATAGACCGGCGTATACCGTTCAGACCTGCACAAATTGCAAGCAACAGTCTCCAAGAAAAACCCCTCAAGATGCGTTCTTTCCAGGATTCAATTGCTGTAATGCTTCTTTATCCGAGATGCCGGTCAAGAACCCGGGTGATCTGTTCCTTGGGCACGGCGCCGACGATCTGGTCCACGACCTGGCCGTTCTTGAAGAGCAACAGCGTGGGGATGCCCCGGACGTTGAAGCGAAAAGCGGAATTCTGTGCTTCATCCACGTTGAGCTTAGCCACCTTGACGCGCCCCGCGTAGTCGTGGGCGATTTCCGCGACGGTGGGCGCGAGCATGTGGCACGGGCGGCACCATTCGGCCCAGAAATCCACCACCACCGGCTGGCTGCTGCTGGCCGAGATGACCTCGGCTTCAAAATTTGCGTCATTCACTGCCTGGATGTTTTCTGCCATATCCTCTTTCCTCGACTGGGTACCTGTTGGCCGCCCGATTTTAGTCAATTAATTAGATGATGCAACAGGGATTTGGTTTCGAGCCTTTGGGGCTGCCCCGCGCGAAGCCCGCGCCGCTTCGTAAAGCTTCGCATACTCCCGTGCGGAGGCTTTCCACGAAAAATCCCTGGACATGCCGTTCAGTTGAATCCGCCGCCAGATGCGCTCGTCCGTGTAATGGTGCAGTGCCTGGCGGATGGAACGCAAGAGCGCATCGCCGGAGTAGGCCTCGAACTTGAAACCGGTGCCGGTGCCCTGCTCGACGTCAAAATTGTCAATCGTGTCGTCAAGGCCGCCGGTGGCGCGGACAATGGGCACGGTGCCGTAGCGCAAGCTGTAGATCTGGTTCAAGCCGCAGGGCTCGTAGCGCGAGGGCATCAGGAACATGTCCGCGCCGGCCTCGACTTTGTGGGCCAGGGCGTCGTCATAAGCGATCTTCACCGCCGCGCGGTCGGGATACAACCGCGCCAGTTCCCGGAAGAGATGTTCGTAGCGCGGATCGCCGGTGCCGAGGACGACGAGCGCGAGGTCCTCTTTCATGAGGGCGTGCGCATTCTCGTTGATCAGGTCGAATCCCTTTTGGTCGGCGAAGCGGGAGACGATGCCAATCAGCGGCCGCTTCATGTTTTCGGGCGGGAGATGGAATTCCTCGAGCAAATCCTGTTTGCAGGCTTGTTTCCCGCTCAGGTCCTTCGCGGAGTATTTCGCGGCGATGTGCGCGTCCTTTTCCGGGCTCCAGACGGCGTAGTCCACGCCATTGAGGATTCCCCGCAGGCGGTCGGCGCGGCTGCGCACGACGCCGTCAAGACCGTAGCCGCCCTCCGGCGTCTGAATCTCGAGTGCATAGCGCCGGCTCACGGTCGTGAGGTAATCCGAATAGACGATTCCGGCCTTCAGGAGATTCACTTGCCCGAAATATTCGACTCCGCCCGGATGAAAGACGCCGGCAGGAATCCCCACGCGGGCGAGAACGTCTTTTCCAAACTGGCCGTGATAGCCCATGTTATGAATCGTGAAGACGACGGGAATATTTTTCACGAGCGGATCGTCGGCGTACTGCGAGCGGAGAAGCGTGGGAAGTAGTCCGGTCTGCCAGTCGTGGCAATGGATTACGTCCGGAGGCCAGACGTGCTTGGCGACCTCGATGGCTGCGCGGCAGAGTTCCCCGAAGCGCTCGGGATTGTCCGGATAGTCGCCGTCTTCCCCGTAGATCTGCGCGCGGTCGAAAAAAGCGGGGTCGTCCACGAAGTAGTAGCGCACGCCGCCGATGGTAGTGCCGTCGGCGATCGCAGGAAAGCGGAGGCGGGGTCCGAGCGGAATCGTTAGGCTCGGAAGAACAACGGCGGTTGCTTTTGTGCCGCGGTAGCGCGGGAGGACCACGGCAACTTCATGCTTCAGCTCGACAAGAGCCTTCGGCAGGGCCTCGACGACGTCGGCGAGCCCGCCGGTCTTCGAGAAAGGCAATCCTTCGGATGCGACAAAGAGAATTCTCATCCTTTGACCGTCAATTTATTCACGGTAGCCGACGGGCGGAGCAACGTCAAGGCGGTCGGCAGCGGATGTCGCCTGAATCTGCTTCCGGACTTCGATGCACCCTCTATAATGGCCTGCACAGAAGGAGTAGAGGGCGAAAAAATGAAACTCATTTTCCTTTCGGGATTGCCCGGCGTAGGAAAACTGACCGTGGGGCGGGGGCTGGCCGCGCTCACGGGTTACAGGCTTTTCCATAACCATTTGACAGTCGACCTTCTCCTCGCAGTTTTCGAATTCGGCAGTCCGGCTTTCGTGGAGTTGCGCGAGGCGATCTGGCTATCGGTGTTCGAAAGAGCGTGCGAAGACCGCCTGCCGGGTCTTATCTTCACCTTCAACGCGGAAAACACGGTGCGACAGAGCTTCATCAGCAAGGCGACGGAGGCAGTGGCGTCCCGCGGAGGTGAGATTGTCTTTGTTGCGCTAGCTTGCGATGAGTCGGTGATGGCGAAGCGCCTGGACGCGCCTGAACGGCGGCAATTTGGAAAGCTCGTGTCGCTCGCTCAGTACGAAAAATTGAAGGCGGCTGGCGCCTTCTCCTTGCCGAAGCTCCCAAGCCCGCGCTTGACCGTGGACACCGGGGCTCTCGACCCTAAGGCGGCAGCCATGTTGATCCAGAAAGAATGCGGGCTCTAAGCATCCCTGCCACAGCGGGACTTCCCCTCGAATATCTTTGGAAACGATTTGCGAATTCCATCGTCTTATCCGGGGAGCCCCATATGACTGGGCTACGGTGGATTTCTCTTCCCATAGACCATCTAGTCGAGTAAAGTGTAACCGGGGGTTTTCATGCCAAAACGCGACACGCCGCCGCTCGAAGGCGAGATGCTGCCAGGAACGCTCGACATGCTCATCCTGCAGACGCTCGTGCTGGGCACGGCGCATGGGCACACGATTGCACACATCATCGAGCACCGCTCCGAAGACGTGCTGCAGGTCGAGCACGGCTCGCTCTACCCCGCACTGCATCGGCTGGAAGACCGCGGCTGGATCGCGTCGTTCTGGGGCACGTCGGAAAACAACCGCAAAGCCAGGTACTACCGCCTGACGCGAGCCGGGCGCAAACACTTGCTGGAGCACCGCGGCCGCTGGGAACAGCTTATTCTCGCGATCGGGCGCGTCCTGCGCCCCGCGAACGAGTAGCGCCATGGGCTGGACTCGTTTTTTCCGCCGCCGATTCTGGGACCGCGAGCGGGCGCGCGAACTGGACTCCTATCTTGAAATCGAGACGGAAGAAAACGTCGCCCGCGGAATGTCACCGGAGAAAGCTCGCTATGCAGCGCGGCGCAAGCTGGGCAACCTCACTCTTGTTCGCGAGGAGATTTATCGCATGAACAGCTTCAGATTTGTCGAAACCCTTTGGCAGGATTTGCGTTACGGCGCGCGGCTCCTCCGGCTGAACCCCGGATTTACGCTCGTTGCAATTTTGTCTCTCGCGCTCGGCATCGGCGCAAACACGGCGATCTTTCAACTGCTCGACGCTGTTCGCCTGCGTAATCTTCCCGTCAAGAACCCGCAGGAACTGGTCGAGGTTCAAGTCCTTGCCCCGCATGGCCGAACCGGGCAATTCTCCAGCCGATACTCGCACATTACCAATCCGCAATGGGAACTGATTCGCAGCCATCAACAGGTTTTTTTGAGCGCCTTCGCCTGGGGTGATACTACGTTCGATCTCGCCAGCGGCGGCAAGACACGTCCCGCCCAGGGATTGTGGGTGAGCGGCGATTTCTTTCGGGTTCTGGGAGTCTCGCCGATGCTCGGGCGCGTATTCGCGGCCGACGACGACCAGCGGGGCTGCGGAGCTCCCGGCGCGGTGATCAGTTATTCGTTCTGGCAACGGGAGTTCGGTGGCGCGGCGTCCGTGCTTGAACGCGGCATCAGGCTTGACGGCCATCCGTTCGCCATTATCGGCGTGACCCCGCCGAGTTTCTTCGGCGTGGATGTCGGAAAAAACTTCGATGTTGCGGCTCCTCTTTGCGCGGAGAAAATCCTCGCCGGGGAAAACAGCAATCTCGATCGCCGCGACGCGTGGATGCTTGCTGTCGTCGGGCGCCTCAAGCCCGGAATTTCACTAGCACAGGCGGACGCGCAGTTGCGCGCGATCTCCTCTCCGATCTTCGAGGCGACTCCGCCGACCGGGTACGCGGCGGACGTCGTGAAGGACTATCTCGCTCTCCAGTTCATCGCGAAATCGGCCGGCTCTGGATTTTCAGAGCTCCGCGAGAACTACGAGAGCCCACTCTGGCTCCTGATCGGGATTGCCGCTCTCGTGTTGCTGATCGCCTGCGCCAACCTCGCCAATCTGTTGCTGGCGCGTGCGAGCGCCCGAGAGCGCGAAATCGCCGTCCGGCTTGCGATCGGCGCTTCGCGCGGCCGCCTGGTGCGCCAGTTGCTCGCTGAAAGCCTACTGCTCGCGGCGGCGGGCGCACTGCTGGGTGTGACCCTCGCGCAGATGCTTGGGCGCTCGCTCGTATCGTTTCTCACCACGACGCAAAATCCGATCTTCCTCGAATTACACACGGACTGGCGACTGCTTGGATTCACCGCAGGCCTTGCGATTCTGACCTGCATCCTTTTCGGTTTGGCGCCCGCGATCCGTGCCACGCGCGTCGCTCCGGCGGCCGCGATGAAGGCCACCGGCCGCGGTCTGACTTCGCACCATGACCGTTTCGGCCTGCAGCGAGCCCTCGTGGCCGCACAGGTCGCGCTCTCGCTCGTCCTCCTGTTCGGAGCGCTTCTGTTTGTGCGCAGTTTTCGGAACCTCGCGACGCTGGATGTGGGCTTCCGGCAGGACGGATTGCTGCTGGTGAATCTGGACCTCAGGCGCGCCGGCTATCTACCCGAGCAGCGTGCGATGGCTTACCGAGCAGCGTTGGAGAGGCTCCGTTCAGCAGGTGGTGTGGATTCTGCCGCGCGCGCCGAGAATTTCCCCTTGAGCGGGTCATGGTCGAACAACAATTTCCGTGCTGATGGTCCCGAGGGCGCGGGGAAGGATTGGACTGTATCGAATTTCAGCCCAGTGAGCCCCGGCTATTTCACGACGATGGGAACCCCGCTCCTGGCCGGCAGGGATTTCGACGCCGGCGATACCCCCCTCTCCCCGCAGGTCGCCATCGTCAATGAAGCCTTCGCGCGCAAAGTGTTAAACGGCGCAGATCCCATCGGCAGGCGGTTTCACATGCAAGCCGCGGCCGGGCAGCCGGAGCCGGTCTTTGAAGTCGTCGGATTCATCAAGGACACGAAGTACGAAGACGTGCGCACGGAATTTCACCCGCTTGTCTACATGGCGATATCGCAGATGAACCCGCAGGGACCCTACAGTACGTTCGTCATGCGTTCTGGCGCGCCGTTGCGCGATGCAATTTCTTCCGCGCAACAGTCCATCGCATCGGTCAACCCGGGAATCAGCATCACATTCACCGTGTTGAAAACACTTGTTCGAGAGTCACTCGTCGCGGAAAGTCTGATGGCCACGCTGTCGAGTTTCTTCGGCGTTCTTGCCGGACTGCTCGCCACGATCGGCCTCTACGGTGTGGTCTCCTACATGGTTGCCCAGCGTAGAAACGAGATCGGCATCCGCATGGCGCTCGGCGCAAGCCGCCGCGACGTCTTGGCGATGATCCTGCGCAACGCCGGAACGCTCGTTGGCATCGGGCTTGTCGTGGGGACGATTCTGGCCCTCCTGGCGGCGCGCACGGCGAGCGCGCTGCTTTTTGGACTGCGCGCGAGCGATCCCGGGACGCTTCTGCTGGCGGCTGGCCTGCTGGCTGTCGTGGCACTCGCGGCCAGTTATCTACCCGCGCGCCGCGCGGCGAATCTCGAGCCGATGACTGCCCTGCGCGACGAGAAAGTCTCCTCCCCAGCGGCGACTCCGCTGCGGCACGCTCGCAGGAGCCTTGCTGCTACACTCTTCGCCGATGGCGCGACAAAAGCTCGGACAACATTTCTTGGT
>JBGOWC010000114.1:0-6442 GCA_041478415.1 Terriglobia bacterium | reverse complement strand
GTCCCTCGCGCGAGTCCTTTTTTTCCTCCTGGCTCTGCGCGCGGCTGGCGAGGACCGTCAATTCGGCCTGAACTTCGGCCAGAGCGCTAACTCGCTGCAGCAAACGCCTGTCGAACTCGTAAGCGCGTATCGAATCATAACCGCGCACCCGCAGATCTGCCGTTAGCACGGCAACGCGGTTCATCTCGAACCCAGGATCGGTTGCTTCTGCCTTCCGAAGTGCCCGAACGAGAAGTCCGGCCCCGACCAGCAAGAATAGCGACATGGCGACCTGTCCCGCGATCAATACGCCTCGCAGTCTAGCCCCCCCATGATGTGCGCCCGCGCTCGACCGCTCCTCTTTAAGCGCCTCCGCGGGAAATTGTTTCGACATGCGTAGAGCTGGAAGCAGCCCGAACAAATTCGCCGTAACGAGAATCGCTCCCAGAATGTATAGAGCTGTTCTCCAATCGGGTGAAACGTCCAACTGGAAGGCGCGCTCTCCAGGAGGATGAATCACAGCAACGAGCACGTCTGAGGCCCACCAGGCGAATAGGATTCCGACGAAGCCGCTCAAACACGAAAGCAGCAGGCTTTCGACGATCAATTGTGAAACGATTCGCCCGCGCGACGCCCCCAGCGACACACGGACGGCAAGTTCTTTGCGCCGCAAGGACCCGCGAGCCATCTGCAAATTGGCGACGTTTGCGCAGGCAATCAGCAGGACAAGTCCGACGGCGGCCATCAAGGCCAGGGCCATCGGCGTGATCTGCGCTCGCTGCCATGGATTCAGGTATGTTCCCGGCGTCACCAGAACACGTCCCTCGCGCGAGTCCTTTTTTTCCTCCTGGCTCTGCGCGCGGCTGGCGAGGACAGTCAATTCGGCCTGAACTTCGGCAATTTGCGCGCCCGGCCGCAGGCGCCCTAGGATGCGCAGCCAATGCTCATCCGGGCTTTGAAGGAGATGCTGGCCGGGATTGACGTTGTCGGCCATCATGACCGGCACCCACACGTCGGGAGTTTCTGGATCGGCGCCGATGAAAGTCTTCGATGTAATTCCTATGACGGTGTAAGACAGCGAATTGAGGACAACGGTTCTGCCGATCAGATTGGGATCACCGCCGAAACGCCTCTGCCAGAATCGATGGTTCAGCACCGCCACGGGATGCGCGCCCGGAGTCTGGTCCTCTTCGGCAAGAAACGCACGGCCATAGGCCATATCGGATTCGAGCACGTCGAAGTAGTTTCCGGAAACAATCTGTGCGGACAGCCGTTCACTCTTTTCACCGCTGGATTCCGCGGGTCCGCTCGGCGTGAAGGTGACGCTCGCTCCCGCGTATGCCACAACTCCCCTGAGCTTGGTGCTTTCCCTCCGGTAGTCTGCAAAATCGCGATAGGAAAACATGCTGGAGATAATTCCATCGCTTGTTGTCCGATGCAGAGTCACGACGCTCGCGGGATTCTTCACCGGCAAAGGGCGGAGGGCAATCGCGTTGTAGAGGGAGAAAAGCGTCGCATTGACGCCGATGCCCAGCGCCAGCGTCAGCACCGCAACAGCGGTGAATCCCGGATTCCTCGCCAGCATACGCAACCCGAAGCGAATGTCTTGCCAGAGCGTGTACATTTCTTTCGTTTGCCGGCTCCCGTTTCCCGAGTTCTACTTGAGGCGGATGCGGTCCACGTTGTCCCACGCGGACATGTCCGACAAAATCACTTTGTCCCCAAGTTTCAGGCCCTGCACCACCTCGATGGTGTTGACGGAACTGCGGCCCAGCTTCACATTCACGCGCTCGGCCTCCGAATCGTCTGGTCCGAGTTTGAAGATTCCGATCGTGCTGTCCGTCTGGCCATGCACGGGCCTGCCCACGAAGAGCACATCTCTCAGGTTTTCGAGTTCGATCGTGCCGTCCACGCTGAGGTCGGGCCGCGCGCCGTTCGGCAGCGGAGCATCAATGGTGACGTCCACGGTGACCGTGCCGTTTTGCACCGAGGGATCGATTCTCGCCACTCTCCCGATCACGATCCCGTTCCGCGTATCAATCGTGGCCTTCTGGCCGATGGCCACGTCCTTCGCTTGTGTTTCCGCGACGCGGATTTCGGCCTTCAATTTTTTCGGGTCGGCAACGCGCGCAAGGTTCGCGCCGGGTATCACCCGCTGGCCCACCTCCACCGGGACAAGCTGGAGCACGCCGTTGATCCCGGCGCGCAGATGCAGCGCTTCGATCTGGCTGCGTCGTAAACTGTAGAGCGCGCGCTGCTGCTCGACGCGCGCCTGCTGGGATTGCAAGCGCGCCTGCGCCGAATCCGCGCTGATGCGCGTCCGTTCGTCCTCGAGCTCCGCCCGCACCGCAAGCTGTTCCGCCCTCACGTGAGAGAGCTTTGACGTCACGTCCGCGGTCAGCCCCTGCTTGTAAAGCGCTTCATCCACTTCCGACTGCAGCTTTGCCTGTTTGAATTCGCTCTGCACCGCAGCTGCCGCGGCCTTCTGATTCAGCAGCTCGCTATTGACCTGTACTTTCAGATTGGCGTAGTCCGCTTCGGCGGCCTTCACCAGGAACCCCGCATCGAGCACGTCGCGTTGCAGCTCCGGATTGCTCAGCTCCAGGATGATCGAGTCCGGCTTCACGATTGCGCCGGGCCGCAACACGATCCGATCCACGCGAGAATCGGTCTGCGCGGGTATCCACCGTATGTCTTCGGGGACCAGGGTCCCCAGTCCGCGAACCTCGCGCAGCATCGGGCCCCGCTTGACGGTATCCACCAAAACGGTCGCCCGGTCCACCGAGGGAGCCGCGGGCCGCAATCGCGAAAGACCGAACGTCACCCCAGCAATTAGAATGACCGTGATGGTCCCGTAGGTAATCCTGCGGATTTTCTTAGCCCGAGCATTTGATGGTCTTTGAATGTCCATATTGTTGTGTCTTCTCCATTGGAGAGGCGCAACTCGGATGCCTCACCCAGTCGTACCTAACTTATGTTCTTTCAAAAGGTTACGTGCAGAAGAGTGGCAGTACAGGCCAAATCTTGCCCGGAATTGGGATTCCGCTGTCTCAAATTCGGACATCTCTATGTCTGGAAAAATCTAGAAGTTCCCGCGGGACCCTAGAGAGGCCCCGCGGGGATCTACAACATAACTTCAAGGCTTCTCTTTGATTTCGAGCGGCTGCGTCAGTTTGAACGTCAGCGCGGTCTCGGCTGGAAGCGTGATGTCGCGATTCCCGGTGAATGCGGCGCCGCCGGTTCCCGCCGCTGCCCCAACAGCCGCGCCAATCGCAGCGCCTTTCCCGCCACCCGCGAGCGCCCCGATGATCGCCCCTCCCGCGGCGCCGCCTCCAATCATCCCGGCGCTCCGCTTGCCCTTGCCTTTGCTGGCCATGGACGGAGACGAAGTCTTGATGTCGTACGAAGTCCCGTGGATCGTGAGTGAGGACAGCGTGAGGGAAAGAACCGCTCCTCCCTTGAATTTCCCGGCGGCCCTGGCCTCGCGCACAATTCCCGTTGCGCGAGCGCCCTTCGGAACTGCCACCTTGCCATCCACTTCAATGGCATCGGCCACTGTGGCGTCGAATCGCTGGCCCGATTGGCTAGTCTTCGAGCCGACAGCCTGGTCGAGGACCACGGCTATCGCAGTCCCTTCTGGCACAACGAGCGACTTGGGTGACGTCGCGGCTCCGGCGGCGCCCGACTTGTCCGCGCCTGCCGAGTTGTCGGAGGCTGGTTGGTCGCCGGTTTGATTCTTGCAGCCGGCCATCAATACAAGGAGAGAAAGTGATAGAAAAACTAAGAAAAAGTTGCGGCGCATTGCGGTCTTCCTCCGTTCATTTGAGCGGGCAATCTAAAGATACGCCTACCGAGAGAGATGTCAATTCCGGAGTCTCTCCAGCCTCCCGGCTAAGGACCAACCCACGGCGCAAATTCGATGACCGGGCGCCGCATGGGCGGTAGTAACATAGCTTCGGCTGCGTGGATTGGAACGCCGGAACCGCGCGGCACGTCAAATTCAGAGTTGGGTAGGTCGAAGGGTGTGAAGGGTGAAAATGTCCAGGTCCCAGCAGGGCAGGAGTAGGCGCTCCTTTCATCTGATTCTGGTTTCTCTCCTGACGATTGCCGTCGGCTGCGGGCGGTCGCAGTCCGGCAGCGTGCAGGGAGACGCGGCGCACCCGATTCCTGTTCATGTCTATACCGTCGCTGAAGAGACGACCCGGCGTCACGTACAGGCCGTGGGATCGCTCTACGCACTGGAAGAAAGCTTGCTCAGCGCGGAAGTAGAAGGGCGGGTAGCGCAAGTGCTCGTGGATGTGGGCGATTCCGTGAAGGAAGGCCAGCCGCTCCTCACGCTCGATCCGCGGGAACTTCAGTTTGAAGCCGATCGCCAGCGCGGAATCGTGCGCGGAGTGCGCGCGCAGCTTGGCCTCGGTCCGGACGATCCACCGCCCACCGACCCTCGGAAGATTGCTTCAGTGCAACGAGCGACCGCGGACCTTTTCGACGCGGAACAGAAAAACCGCCGCGCGGAAGAGCTTTTTCGCGAAAAACTCATTTCCCAGCAACAGCTCGATGAAGCGGGAACTCGCCACAAGGGCGCGAAGGCTTCCTACGACCTCGCCGTGCAGGACGTGGACCGGCTGAAGGCGCAACTGCTTTCGAGCGAAGCGGCGCGAAAGCTCGCCGAGAAAAAACTGGCGGACAGCACCATTCGCGCGCCGTATCCGGGCGCAATCAAAACACGAAGCGTCCATCCCGGCGAATACCTGAAGGTGCAAAGCCCGGTGATGGTACTTGTGCGCACGGACCGGCTGCGCGCGCGCCTCGCGGTGCCGGAGCGCTGGGCGGGCTGGGTGAAGGACGGCGCGGAAGTCGCGCTGCAAGTCGAAGCATTCCCCGGCGAGATATTTCATGCGCGAATCTCTCGAATGAATCCTTCGGTTGCGCAGGATTCGCGCACGTTTGATGTGGAAGCATTGATTGCAAATCCCAACGCGCGGCTCAAGCCGGGGTTTTTCCTCCAGGCTTCCATTCCCAGCGAGAAAGAAGAGAAAGCCATATTCGTCCCGGACCGGGCGGTGAACTACCACTATGGCGTGTACAAGGTTTTTCTCCTCAGCGGCAATCGCATCAGCGAGCGGCAAATCCGGCCCGCGGGACTTGCAGACGATGAGCGCGGGAAACGTTTTGAGGTCGCGGAAGGTCTGCGGCCCGGCGATCGCATCGCCGTGGCCGTCTCCGGAGAACTGCGCGACGGCGCCGTCGTGCGCGAAGAGTCCGGCGGGACGGGAGCTGCGGCGAAATAAATCCTGGAACGGAAGAACCGGCAGCCAACCATGAAACTCGCGGAAACTTGCGTTAAATATCCGGTCTTCACGGTGATGCTCATCGCATTTCTCGTGACCCTGGGAATTTTTTCCTACCGGGGACTCGCCGTCGATCTTTTCCCGAAGGCCGATCCGGCCACCATCAGCGTGAATGTCTCCCTGCCGGGAGCCACGCCGGAAGAGATGATTTCCGGAGTGGTCCTGCCGCTGGAGGATGCCATCTCTTCGGTGAGCGGCATTGACGAGCTCACCGTGTATTCGGGAGAAGGCTTTGCCTGGATCACCTGCACATTCGTCCTCGAGCGCGACATCGAAGGGGCGGCGCAGGACATCCGCGAAAAAGTCGGCGGGGCGATCAGCCGCCTTCCGCACGAGACTCTGCCGCCGATCATCTCGAAGGTGGACCCGGAGTCGGATCCGATCCTGAATATTCTGGTGAGCGGACCGGCCACGCGGCGCGAGCTTACGGAGCTCGCCGACAAACAGGTGCGCCGGGTGATCCAGACGGTGGACGGCGTCGGGAGCGTCACCATCAACGGCGGCCAGAACCGGCAGATTCGCGTGCTGCTCGATGCGCAGCGGCTGGCGGCCCATAACCTTACCGTGCTTGACGTGCGCAGCGCATTGCAGCGCGAAAACATCGAGGCGCCGGGCGGGCGGATGATCCAGGGGCCGCAAGAGCTTGGTTTGCGCACGCTCGGCCGCGTGGCCTCGGCGGACCAGTTCGGCGAAATCATCGTCGGGATACGCGGCGGAACGCCGGTGCGCATTCGCGACATCGCGCGAGTGGAAGACGGCGCGCAGGAGCTGCGGACGTGGTCTTCTTTCCTGCGCAAAGGCGCGGCGCCGCAGGACGTGGTCAGCGTCAACGTGCTTCGCCAAGCGGGCATGAACACGATCCACGTGGCGGATGAAGTGAAAGCGAAACTGGACGCCCTGCGAACGGAGCTGCCTCCGGGCGTGCAGCTCACCGTCGTCCATGACATTTCCGATTTCATCAAAGCGTCGGTGAACTCGCTCATCGAGCACTTGATCCTGGGAAGCATCCTCGCCAGCCTGGTGGTCTGGATTTTCATCCGCAATTGGCGTGCGGTGCTCATTGCCGCGCTGGCCATTCCCGCGTCCATCATCGCGACGTTTACGCTGATGCG